>NZ_JAUBRM010000003.1:0-90024 GCF_036701905.1 Microcoleus sp. MON2_D5 | reverse complement strand
TATTGGGATTCTCGGGATTATTTGGATTATTGGGATTCTCGGGATTATTGGGATTCTCGGGATTATTGGGATTCTCGGGATTATTGGGATTCTCGGGATTGTCGGGATTAGTTGGTTGATTGGTAGTAACGATCGCACTATTGCCTTGAGTGTAAGAATTTATGAAAGATCGGCCCTGAGTAATCGTACCCACAGGATTACTGGCGATCGCCCCAGCAGTACCGTTAGTCGTCGCATCTCCCACCGCAAAAGGTATCGGCGGATTGACATCGCCGCCGCCGTGGCGGAGCGTAACTGTACCCGGTTGAATGCTACCAAGAGTCGAGACGCTAAGAGGAGTGCCGTTTTGGTCAAAAGTACCCGTCACTCGAACTAAACCCGGAGTTGTGAGCTCAACATTACCGCCCGGAGCATTGATCGATGCAACACTGATATCATTTTGAGCGTTAAGATTTACTGTAGAAGTGCGATCGGCACTAACAACAGGATTAACATTTATTCGCCCAATTGCGATTTCGTTCCCCGCTAAAATTCCGACACTTTCGGCAGCACTTATATTACCAGTGCTGACTGTTCCCCTGCTGCTAGTGACATCAACTGCAACTCCCTGCAAGTCTCGTGAATTTACATCAAGCGGCGCTGTTACATTCACATTTCCTGTTGTGGCGTCCGTATTCCCAATATTAATACTTCCCGTATTGCTAGTTACATTAACTCCAACTCCCCGCAAATCCCCGGAATTTACATTTCCCGAACTTGTCAAATTGACATTTCCTATTGTGGCGTCGATATTGCCAATATTAATACTTCCCCCATTGCTGTTTACATTAACTCCAACTCCCCGCACATCCCCAGAATTTACATTTAGCAGCGCTGTTAAATTGACAGTATTTTCTGTTGCTGTAGCGCTGTCAATATTAATACTTCCCGTATTGCTATTTATATTAACTCCAACTCCACGCACATCCCCGGAATTTACATTTCCCGAACCTATTATATTAATATTCCCTAGAGATGTAGTATTACCTATCGCAATATTTCCACTATCGCTATTGATGTCAACTGCTCCACCTTGCACACTCCCTGCATTTAAATCGCTGGAAGAGCTCAAATTAATAGTGCCAGTGCCAGCGTTAATCGATGCAACATTCATATTAGTTTGTGCATCCAAATTTACTGTAGGAATGAGGGGGTTAACTGAATTTGTGGTTACAGGATTAACAGTTATTGCCTCTGTGTTGATTTCCTGTCCCGCTACAATTCTGACATCTCCCGAAGTAGCGACCGCACCCGTATTAACACTCCCATTGCTGCTGCTAGCATTGACAGTCGCAGCGGTGAGATTGCCTACCGTTAAGTCCCTAAAAGCTGTCAAATTGATATTCTCAGTTGCTGTAATATTGACTGGTGTAGTATTAGGCACAATGATATTGGCATCCGTCAAAACTCCCAATGCCCCGGAGTTACTGGTAATCTCAACATTAGATCCCTGCAAAGTCCCAAAATTCACATTACCAAAAGCTCTGAGTTCGATCGCCCCGGAAGTCCCAGTATCGATCGCTCCTGTGACGATATTACCCCGAACAGTATTCAGACTAATACTGCCGTTGATATCAGCACGAGAAATGTCACTTGTCAATATAATATTGTCATTAGCTTGAATATTAATGGTAGAACTAGACGTTAATCTGCCCCCAACTATCACTCCGGCTTCCCTGCTTTCGATATTAATTTGACCGCCATTAATATCTCTAGTTGCGATACTTCCCGGCGCTGACAAAATCACCGGCCCGCCAGCCGAAATATTTTCAACATAAATCAAATTATTCGACAAAATAGACGCAGGAGTAAATATTGCATCGTCACCTAAAGGATTAGGTTGTTCATTATCACCCGGAGTATCCGCAGGAGAATTAGGAACATTAGGAGAATTTGCCAGATTTTGCACTCCCGCCCGCAGAATTAAGGCCGGACTGCTGGTTAAAATAGCAATATCCGGATCGCCACTCACATTTTCATTACCCAATGCACTATCGGGGCCGGTAATTGTAATATCCTCGGCAACAATGCTCCCCTTCGCCTCGACTTTCAGCGAAACACCAGTATAATCTCCAAAGAAAACATCTCCTTCCGAACTGATAATCGGGTCAAATAAACTGACAAAGTTTCCCGGCATTCCCGACAAATTGCGAATCGAAAAATTGCCACCAGATACAAAGTGGGAATCCCCCGAAATAATGCCGTTGCTAACCAAACTCAAATTGCCGCCGCTTTGGAATTGCGGGGGAAGAAATAAGCCGCCGATCGCATTTTGAGTGAGAATATCAATAGTGCGAGATCCCTGAATGTATAAATTCCCCCCAGCCTGCGCCAAAAAAGGATTCTGGGCGCTGTCCCTGACCCGCACCGCATCCCCACCCAGCAAACTCAAATCCCCCGTAGTTTGCAGCCTAGCGCCTGCTAGCGTGAGATTTTCCGCAGCCCATAAATTCGCACTTCCCGCATTCAACTGCGGCAGCCCAGACACATTAGCAGCAATCGCCACATCCCCAGAATTCACCTGCAAACCAGAATCCACAAGCCGCACAGAACCGTCATCCGCAACCGCAACACCCGCCGCCTGATTTTGCCCAGTACCTGTCAGCAACTGCGGCAAAGAAACAGGATTCAAAGTCTGTGGAGAATTACCAACATTTCCGCCCGTTGCTATTTCCAAACTCAACAAATGCCCCGGTTGACTAATGCGGAGAACATTTCCGCCCCCAACCGCAGCAACAGTAATTTGCCCGCCCGGGGCCGACAACTGCCCGGTACTAACAACCGTACCGCCAAGCAAAGCCAAATTTTGCCCCGGAGTCACCGCTAAATTGCCAGCATTAACAATACTTCCCGGTACACCCGGACTAAAAGAAAAAGCATTTGGCGTACCCACCAAGGCGCTAAAATTATTTGTACCCGCAGCATTAAACCAATTTGAACCAAAACCGACACCATTCGCAGTAGTTGCAGTAAAAGCCGCCGGCACATTCAAACTCGCGTTCGGGCCAAACACAATCCCCGCAGGATTAATTAGAAAAAGATTAGAATTGCCGCCCGTGACAGTAATTAAACCGTTAATTAGCGAAGCGTCCCCGCCCGCAATTCGAGCTAATATATTTTGAATAGCCGAATTAGTCAGAAAATTAGCAATTTGACCTTCATTCAAGCCAAACTGCCCAAAACTGTGAAAAAGATTCGCGCCGTCTCCCGACAAACTGCCACCGTTGATATCATAGCGGTTGCCGCTGGGGGTGACAACAGTACCCGTACCGTCAGCAGCAGGCACTATGGGCTGTGCTTGCGCGAAAGTATTAAAAATTAACAAAGAAAAGGGACAAATAAATAGCCCGACCTTTTTAATCTTTAAGTTGGCATTTTTCATAGCAGCAAGTAAAACTATCTCAATTGCCTTAATTATCGCACTTGCAAACAAGTTACCTCTAAATAACAAATTAATTCGCTCATGACAACTCCCAAAATCAAAAGCCTTTACACAGACGGCGCTTGTTCCGGCAACCCAGGCCCAGGTGGCTGGGGTGCAGTAGTTTGCTTCGCCGACGGCAACTGTCACGAGCTCGGGGGTGGAGACCCCCAAACTACTAACAACCGCATGGAAATGCAGGCGGCCGTCGCTGCGCTGGAATTTTTTGCCAATTCCGGTCAAACCGAACCCGTCACTGTTTACACCGACAGCGAATACGTTAAGAACGGCATCACTAAATGGATTCAAGGCTGGAAAAATAAAGGCTGGAAAACCTCAACCGGTAAAGATGTTGTCAACCAAGACCTCTGGCACCGGCTAGACAAGCTCAATTCCCGGCAAATCAAGTGGGAACACGTCCGCGGCCACTCCGGCGACTTCTACAACGACAGATGCGATGAAATCGCCCGCAGCTTCTCCCACAATCTCACTCCCGAACTGCAACAGCAGAAACCAACTGCAGGTGAGACTCCGGCGGGCACTTTTGTCAGCGCGGCCACACCGCCTCTAGGTTCGGAAAACACAATTGTTTCGGAAGGAACGGACACAACTGGTAACAAAACGATAGAATCCTATGTCATAACTTCTGACCTTCCGATCTCCAACTCTACCATGATGGACTCAACTGCCGATACCCTGGAGAACTTGCCCCGCGAGGTGAGGGTTCAGGACCTCCGCAATCTGATCGAAACGTTGCACATCGCCGACGAGGTTGCTACGAAAGGCTACTTGATTACCAGTTCTGAACTGGCTGATTTGATGGATGTAAATGCCAGCGCTGTCACCAGTCGTGGAGACAACTGGGTTTGGCGGAATTGGGTTGTTTCGCGGGTGCGGCGCGAAGGCAACCAAATTCTCTGGCAATTAGAGAGAATCGACCACGTTAGTACAACTGATTAGTGGTTAGTCATGAGTTATTAGTTGATTAATAACTGATGACTAATGACTGTCTCAAAGCAAGATTTGGCAAAATTCCGTAGGGACACAACATTGTTGTGTCCTTTTAGTCATCAGTTTAGTAAACAGACTACTGAACATCAGTCCCAGTTAAAAGAAAGAATCCAACTGTCTGTAAGCCCGTACTCCAAACCCTCATAAAATCAGTGATTTTGCATCTAAAATCTCAAATAGAAAATCTAAAATAGCATGAGTATCAGCTTGCGAACAGTCACTGCTACCAGATATGTCACTCCCTTACGCGAGGGCGGGTCGCTACCCGCCATCGTTGAAGCAGATGATGATGGTTTGTACGTGCTCAAATTTCGCGGGGCGGGTCAGGGAGCCAAATCTCTGATCGCGGAGTTAGTGGCGGGAGAGATTGCTCGCGCCTCCGGGCTCCCAGTCCCCGAACTCGTCTTTGTTGAACTCGATCCCGAACTGGCTCGCACTGAGCCTGACCCGGAAATTCAAGATTTGATCCGAGCAAGTGCTGGCCTCAACCTCGCCCTCGACTATCTCCCCGGCTCGATCACATTTGACCCGATAGCGGGGAAGTCCGATGCGGATCTGGCCTCAGAAATCGTCTGGTTCGATGCTTTTGTGACTAACATCGATCGCACGTCGCGCAATGCAAATATGCTGGTATGGCACCGCCGGCTTTGGCTGATCGATCACGGTGCAGCCCTCTACTTCCACCACACCTGGAAAGATTATCTCTCGCGCAGCCGCGATCGTTTCCCCCCAATCAAAGACCACGTTCTGCTGCGTTTTGCCAGTACGCTGGAAGCGGCAAATTCAAAGATGACTCAAAGGCTAACGCCGGAAATCATTCGCAACATCGTTAAACTAATTCCTGATGCTTGGCTGGTGGGAGATTCTCCTTTCAGCGATAGCAACCAACATCGGGATGCTTATATCGAGTACCTGCTAAATCGGCTAGAATCACCACATATTTTTTTGGAGGAGGCGATTAGTGCCCGATCGATTTCTGTATGATTATGCGATTATTCGCGTTGTTCCCAAAGTCGAGCGCGAGGAGTTTATCAACGTGGGGGCGATCGTTTCCTGCGGTACGAAAAAATTCCTCGAAGCCCGTATCGAAATTGATGAACAGCGCTTGATGGCGATCGACTCAACGTTGGATCTGGAAATGATTCGCAATCACCTAGCAGTCATTCCCATCATTTGTGCAGGCGGCAAGGAATCTGGCGCGATCGGTCAACTTCCCCACAGAGAGCGCTTTCACTGGCTCGTAGCACCCCGCAGCACGATCGTTCAGACATCGCGGGTACACACTGGTTTTTGCCAGAGTCTACCGGGTGCGATCGAACACTTGCTCGATACAATGGTGCGACCGTCAAGCCGAAAACCATCTGTAAACGCTCGGTTGCTAGCGGCTGGAATTGACACTCAGGAGATGCGATCGCACTCTAGTTAGCGTCAGCTTGTCGGTTAGATGCTGCTGTGAGCTTGGTGAGTTCCGAAAACAGCCAGAATCGAAGCATCCTCAAGCTGTTTTAGCTAAAAATGAGAACGCCAGAGCAAAATTCCTGACTGGTAATATCAAATCTGTTCGCATCGCAATTCTTCATATCTCTCTTCTGTTCATCTGCGTGAATCAGCGTCAATTCCTTGTCATCTGCGGTTAATACCTTCTCTTTTTTTAACCCCAGATGAGGGCAGATTAACACAGATTAACGCAGATGAATTCTATCGATTCCGGTTGCACCGTCGGTGATTGTTGACTGTTGGCTGGATTTGACGCCCGACGATCTTACAGGATTTGATCTAACTTTTCTAAAGTCTTAGCAGCAGTTTCGCAAGGTAGAAAGATGATGCAAATTGAACCGACAAATATGACTTTCCCTCTCTGGGGTTTAGCAATTTTCATTTTGTGGACGATCGCAGTTGTTATCTTGTTGCTAGCAGTTAGGATTCGGCATCTATCTGCGGGCGGATCTGTAAAAGATTTCGGCACACAAAACGACGACAGCTTGCTTTGGCGACTATTTCGAGTACAATCCAACTTGATAGAAAACCTGCCTTTGTATTTGGGAGTTGTTTTTCTTCTAACAGTTAGGGGTGTTTCAGGAACAGCAGTAGATTTGCTGGTTGTTGTGTACATTCTATTTCGGCTTGTACATTCAGCGATTCACATCGCTGGCCTCGATCCGAAGTTTCGGTTATTCAGCTTAGTAATTCAGTTAAGCTGCTGGGTCGCCTTAACTATTATGGCAGTTTTCTAGTTAAGTAATTACGCAATTGGCACATATATATAGTAGGGTGCGTCAAGGGCAAACCTTTATTGTTTCTTACAGCGCATAAGTCAGACGCACCTTACAAGTCGATCGCCCCTGTGACATTAATGCCTGTGATTTGGCTAAATTATCGAAGTTTATGAACCGAATATCTCGTCGTGCGATCGCTGTTATTTTAATTGTATTAGGCTGCATTACTTTTGTTTTAGTTGGGCCACCGCAATCAGCCTTAACCGTGCCACCTCCAGTGCAAGAATCTCCACGACGGGGAGGAGATGTTGCTGAGACAATGAATTTTGGACGGCACTTTCAAGAACTAGGAGTGGAAGGCTCAATCGCAATTTACGATTTGAATAGCGATCGGCTTTATCAACACAACCCGCAGCGTAACGCCACAGCTTTTTTACCCGCATCTACATTTAAAATTCTCAACTCTCTGATTTCCTTAGAAACAGGGGTAATTTCAGATGAGCTTGCTGTGCTAACTTGGGATGGAACTCAAAGGCAAATTCCCGCATGGAATCGAGACTTGAATATGAGAGAAGCCATGAAACTTTCTGCCGTTTGGTTTTACCAAGTTCTCGCCCGCCGAGTCGGACACGAGCAAATGCAAAAATGGGTAGCTAAAGTCGGTTATGGCAACCAAAAAATCGGTAACAAAGACGATATTGACAAATTCTGGTTAGAGGGAGAACTGCGAATCACACCCAACGAGCAAATTCAATTTCTCCGCCGTCTCTACAAAAATGACTTACCCTTTTCTGAGCGATCGCTGTCTCTGGTGAAAGACATTATAATTGTTGAACAAACTCCCGATTACACAATTAGGGCCAAAACAGGCTGGGCAAATTTTGGAGAACAAACAAAGCCTCAAATTGGCTGGTATGTAGGTTATTTAGAAAAGGATAAAAATGTTTACTTTTTTGCTACAAACATTGACCTCCGCAACAAAAATGACGGAGCGGCAAGAATAGAGTTAACGCGCCGTTGCTTCAAGGATCTTGCGCTGCTGTAAGTGCGTTATTTGTTCTCTTATATTGGCAAAAACGCCAGCGGATAGGCTAACGGTGACAGCCAAAACACCCATTTATTCGATGCCTGAGTTCGAGCGTAGGAAGCCGAGTCTTGTACATCTTTTAGGACTTACGAAAAAAAAACGATTTCTCCCAAAAAATGTGGATTTCTCCCTGAAATTTTGACGCATAAACCTGGTTTTTTGCCCCGCGTGCGTAATATCAAATCCGTTGGTATCGGAATTATTCATCTCTCTTTTTCTTCCTCAGCTCCCTCTGTGGTCTCTGTGGTTTAATCATTCCGAAACTACCGTAAACTATATAAGTCCTATCTTTTAAAGAACTAGATAAAAAGTACCGCAGTAGCAACAGTTTAGAATTCGCGTCGCTTCAGCGCGGGGAGAGGTCTACTATAATTAAGGAAGACGCACAAACCCTAAATCAACAATGAAAAACCTGAGCTCGATCGGTTTAATGAACTGGCTGCAACCCAAACCAGAAACCGTTTTGTTATGCGACTCAAGTGCAGCAGCTTCTGAGATGGCATTCATGCTCAACGGTGAGTGGGATGGGTGCAATAGTTTGGTACTCTCTAAATGCGACAAGGTAGCAATTGAAGCAGCCGCCCGTTTGCTGGAGACATCCTGGTGCTACCAAAATACTTGCGAACCCGTTTTAATTCGGCTGGAAGTTGACGAATTGCTGCGCCGTTATGCGGGGGGAGACAGGTTTTTTATTAATGCTAACTTGCGATGCGCGCAATTGAGCGAACTTTGCTTGGAAAACATTGATTTGAGTTATGCTAAATTAAATTTGGCTAACCTCAGCGGCACTAATTTAAGCAAAGCAAACTTAATGGCAGCACAAATGCAATCGGCAAATTTTAGTGGCAGCAACTTGAGTGGATCGCAACTGGTGAGGGCGAATTTATCAGGAGCAAATTTATCTGATACTAATCTCAGAGGTGCTGATTTGAGTTATGCAGATTTAAGCAATGTTTGTTTAACAGGTGCTGACTTAAGAGGTGCAAATTTAGCTAGAACAGACTTAAGAAAAACAAGCTTAGATGGGGCGATCGTTGAGTAATACCAAATTCCGCTTAAATACTCCCTCTCACACCCCGTGGGTAAATCCTGTAAACATTTATCTGCGTTAATCCGCGTACATCCGCCACCATCTGCGGTTAAAGTTCCAAAGTAATTAACTGAGCAATTTCTTCAGTCTGAAAACCTACAGCCATAGGCTTTTGGACTGTGGGAATCACCTGCACATCATAGAGTTCCGTAACAATTCCTTCAAAGCGCAACCAGTGAACGATCGCCCCAGTAGTCAAATCAATCACCATCATACCACAGCGAGCCTCAGCATCCTTTGCTACCAATAACTCATCCAATTCTAAGCCGCTAAAAGTATTGTCACCACCCCGAGGTTTCGACAGTCCAACAATTGCCCAATTTTGCCAAAAAGCCAGTCCTCGGACATATCCCGGACAAAACGTAATGGCCTCAAATTTCCCTGTTTCTAAATCCACATAACCGAATTCTCCCCGCCCCGAATTCAGCAACCACAATTTGTCTTGATACCAGCGGGGTGAATGCGGCATTGACAATCCTGTGACGATGATATCATTAGATTGAATATCAATAACTATACCGCCGTTTTTTCTGCGATCGCGCCAACCATCCACCACATCCGACTGACTCGACGCTGTGACATATTTCGCCTCCCCAGCTACCATCGCCAAACCGTTGAGGTGACACCGGTCTTCGTTGATGTATTGTGAGATAAATTGCGGTTTCCAGAGAGGTTTGCAACTGTGACGATCGCTCAAAGTAGCGATACAATTAAACAAAGTGCTAATAAAAATGATTTGGTTATTTTTATCGACCGCGATATCGTGAATGTCGATATCTCCTGTAGTATAGCCGATTCTTGGTATATATAATTTATCGTATCCTTGGTATAATTTCCCGGAGTCTAAGACATTATCTAATTGCCAAAGTTGATATTTTGAACTTAAATAAAGGCGTTCCGGCGTGCATAAAAGCCCCATTGCGCGATCGAATATTCGCCAAAAAGCCGAGATTCTGTTCGTTTCTGGCATAGCACCGATTAACATTAACCTGCTGGTTTGATAGGTAGTGCAAGCGAGGCTGATTTGTTGTTGAGTTAACCAAGATGGAAAATCGCGATCGCCAAAAATCTCGTGTTCTTGTACTGTATTGAAATTGGTGAGATCGTCATTATTCATAGAATCACTGAGTGTAATTGCCTAAAACAATAATCTCATAAGTCCGTCGCCGCGCCCGGGTAAATCGCTTCGGCTTGGGATAATTCGTGTAAAATTACCTATCCAATTATAAAGATTTGTACATCCCGGAACTAAACCACTGACAGTGCGATCCAATCTTACTAAGTAGTAAAAAATCTAGCGTCTGCTCGGACACCTGGTAGAAATCCCGCATCTTAACTCAAATCAGGGGACAGAGACTTTGCTGCTCACCAAAGCATTCTAGTGGAGGTAAAAACATATGAAAACTCTCCTTCAAATTAAGTCTCAAAAAAAAGTTTTTCCCAAGGCTTGTGACATTAGCAACCAAGCAACGGAAATAGTCATCCTTGACCCCACAGTACCCGACAGCCACCACATAGCCTCTGGCATCAAAAGGGGTACAGGAACCTACATCCTCAAAAGCCAGCCTGATGCCATAGAGCAAATTACCACACTCCTAGCTCAGCATACAGGCATCGAAGCCCTACACGTCATCACACACGGCAGTTCCGGCCGCCTTTACTTAGGCACAACAGAACTAAATAGCAGCAACATCGAAAACTACAGCCAACAGTTGCAACAGTGGCGAAACAGTTTCAGTGCCAACGCCAGCATCATCTTATATGGATGTAACGTAGCAGCCGGGGACAGAGACTACCGATTCCTCACTCAATTGCACCAACTCACAGGCGCAAACATCGCCGCCAACCCCACTACCACGGGTAACACCGCACTAGGCGGCACATGGGACATCCCCCAACTCATCCCCCCATCTCCCCAAAAGCCCAAACTGGCCCTCACAGAAACCACCCTCAAAACCTACAGCGGCGTACTAGGCTTAGCCCCCAAAGTTGACTTCCCTACTGGCGATAGCCCCTGGTCTGTCAGCATCGGCGACATCAACGGCGACGGCAAACCTGACTTAGCTGTGGCGAACTCCTCCAGCAACACCGCCTCCATTCTGCTCAACACCACCGCCACCGGAGCCACCACCCCCACTTTCGCCACCAAAGTTGACTTCCCTACTGGCGATAGCCCCAGGTCCGTCAGCATCGGCGACTTCAACTTGGACGGAAAACCTGACTTAGCTGTGGCGAACGCAAGCAGCGACACCGCCTCCATCCTGCTCAACACCACCGCCACCGGAGCGACCACCCCCACTTTCGCCCCCCAAGTCACCTTCACAACTGGCGATAGCCCCTGGTCCGTCAGCATCGGCGACTTCAACTTGGACGGAAAACCTGACTTAGCTGTGGCGAACGAAAGGAGCAACACCGCCTCCATCCTGCTCAACAACACCCCCAAAGTTACTGCTGTCACCGCTACCACCGCTGACGGCAGCTACGGCGTCGGTTCCACCATCGCCGTCACTGTCACCTTCGATGCTGCTGTCAACGTTACCGGCACACCTCAACTGCAACTAGAAACCGGCACAACTGACCAATTTGCCACCTACGCCTTTGGTAGCGGCAGTACAGCCCTCACCTTCAACTATGTAGTGCAAGCAGGAGACACCTCTGCCGACTTAGAATATCTCGCCACCAACGCCCTCACCCTCAACGGCGGCACCATTAAAGAAACCGCTGGTGCAGGCTTTGATGCGTTCTTAACCCTCCCCGCTACTGCGTCAGCCAACTCCCTCGGCGGTAGCAAAGCCATTGTTATTAATGATGAGGTTGCACCCACAGTTGCCTTAACCTCAAATTCAGCACCAACAGTAAATGGTTTATTTAGCGTCACTGCTACCTTTAATGAAGATGTCACCGGGTTTGATAATACTGATATCACCGTAGCTAATGCTACGGTCGGTAACTTTGTTAAAGTTGATTCCAAAACCTACACCTTTGATGTGACTCCCACTGCTAGTGGTAATGTCACAGTTGATGTACTTGCGGCTAAAGCTACGGATACTGCGGGTAATAACAATACCGCCGCAACTCAACTGGTTCGTACTGCTAATGTCACCACCCCTACTGTTGATGTCACCCCACCTACTGTTGCCTTAACATCCAATTCAACACCAACAGTAACTGGTTTATTTACCGTCACTGCTACCTTTAATGAAGATGTCACTGGGTTTGATAATACTGATATCACCGTAGCTAATGCTACTGTCGGTAACTTTGTTAGAGTTGATGCCAAAACCTACACCTTTGATGTCACTCCCACTGCTAGTGGTAATGTCACAGTTGATGTACTTGCGGCTAAAGCTACGGATACTGCGGGTAATAACAATACCGCCGCAACTCAACTGGTTCGTACTGCTGATGTTACTGATCCTACTGCTAACCTGAGTGCAATTTCTAACATTACTACAGCCGACGGTACAAGTCAGACATTGACTGTTACTTTCAGTGATAGCAGTGGAGTTGATGTTAGCAGTTTAGATAATTCTGACGTTGTTGTAAATTGGTCAGGTGGTGTTATTCCTGCTACTTTTGTTAGTGTTGATATTAATAGCAATGGTACGCCGCGTACAGCGACATATTCGTTGACACCACCAGGGGGAACTTGGGATACTGCTGATAATGGTACTTACACAGTTAATTTGCAAGCATCGCAGGTGAAGGATGCTAGCGGTAATTTTGCTGCTGCTAGCAGTTTGGGTACTTTTAGTGTTGATGTTGCGACACCTGCACCTGCACCAGCACCAACCCCTGCACCAGCACCAACCCCTGCACCAGCACCAACACCCGCACCTGCACCCGCACCAACCCCTGCGGAAACACCAACACCGACGCCAACACCAACCCCTGCGGAAACACCAACACCCGCACCTGCACCAACCCCTGCACCAACCCCTGCACCAACCCCTGCACCCGCACCAACCCCTGCGGAAACACCAACACCGACGCGAACACCAACCCCTGCGGAAACACCAACCCCTGCACCCGCACCAACCCCTGCGGAAACACCAACACCCGCACCTGCGCCCGCACCAACCCCTGCGGAAACACCAACACCCGCACCTGCACCAACCCCTGCACCCGCACCAATCCCTGCACCCGCACCAACCCCTGCGGAAACACCAACCCCTGCACCAACCCCTGCACCCGCACCAACCCCTGCGGAAACACCAACACCGACGCCAACACCAACAACCAACAACATCCCCAATGACGACTGCATCTGCGATGACATTGCCTATCCCAACTTAAACCAACCTAACTCAGTTGAAAACACCGTAATCGGTGTATCGGGAATTCAAATAGGCACTGCCCAAAACGATGAATTACTGGGGAGCAACAGGGGCAATATATTCGATGCAAAATCCGGGGATGACAACTTATATGGTGGTGATAGCAGCGACATATTAAACGGCAACAAAGGCAATGATTTTATCAGCGGTGGCACAGGTGATGACATTTTATTGGGAGATGAAGGAAACGATATCATGATTGGCGAGCTAGGCAATGATTTAATCTTTGGAGGCAAAGGCAATGACTCCCTAAATGGCCGCGAAGGTAATGACATCATTCTTGGCAATAAAAATGATGACTTCATTGATGGTGGTAATGATGATGACACCGTATTTGGAGGCAAAGGGAATGACATAATGCTTGGTAGTCAAGGTGATGATTACCTGTTTGGAAATCAGGGTTCGGATACCATATGTGGCGGTGAAGGCAATGACTTAATCAGTGGTGACGAAGGAGCAGATGTTCTGGGAGGGTGTGAAGGAAATGATACTCTTTACGGAGGGGAAGATAACGATATTCTCCTAGGCGGAAAAGGTGATGATATTCTTTACGGAGACTTGGGTAATGATAGTTTAAGTGGCGGTAGCGGCAACGATATCTTTGTCTTAAAAGCTGGTCAAGTATTTGATATTATTGCTGATTTTACTGTCGGTCAAGACTTGATTGGATTAAGCGGTGGTTTGAGTTTTAGACAGTTAGAAATAACTCAAAATACTCAGGGAACTCTCATCAAAAATGTCTTGACAGGAGAGGATTTAGGTGTGATGATAGGAGTGAGTGCCAATTCGATTACATCGGCTAATTTCGGGCTGATTTAGGGAAGGAAGAAAAGTACGATCGCCCATTCGATCCAAAAGGGCGATCGCACTTCTACCAATTTTAAAAGAACTAGCAAAAATTTAATGATTATTCATACTTTCTGCCGCGCCACTGAGTAGGCTGATTTAAAGCAGAAATTAGAATTCGCAAAAACGCCAGCGGATCGGCTAAAGGTGACAGCCAAAACAGCCATTTACCCGATGCCCCAGTTGTATCGTAAGAAGGTGCGATCGCCAAACACAAAGCCGATCGCACCGCAACCAAAAATACATTCAATCCCAACAGCCAAAAGTGCGGAAAGACACCAACCGGCGGCAGTGAACCAAACAAGAAATAGCACAATACAATCGGCACTGGCAAACCTTGAACCGCCAGCAAAAGCCACAAATCGCCCCAGATTTGACCGCTTGAAGCAGCATCTTTCAAATCCAGCGATCGACCCCATTCATTCCAAGTCTCGATCGCCCCCTCATACATCCGCACCTTCAACACCTTAGCCCCATCCAAAAAGCCCACCTTAAAGCCCTTAGCAGCCGCATAGCGAGCCAGAGTCACATCATCGCAAAACGAACCCCGAGCGACCTCATAGCCCCCCAATGCCACCAAAACCTCGCGCTTACACAAGAAACACTGACCGTTCGCCATCACCCGTTCCGGCACATCACCGCCAGTCCCCGTCGGCCCGAACCGATAAACCAAAGTCATTAACAAAGCAGGTTGCAGCCACAACTCCCCCGGATACTTGAGGATAAACTGCGGCGACAGCGAAATCAAATCGTAATTTCCAGCTTTCGCCGTTTTGAGTAAACTCGCTATCAAACCCGGATGCGGCACAGTATCCGCATCGATGCCCAAAATCCACTCGCACTTCTGGGAACTTGCCAAAAAACCTGCATTCAGCGCCCAGGGACGCCCTACCCAACCCGCCGGCAGCGGATCGTCGTTAATCAAGCGAAACCGGGGGTCTTTTTGTGCTGCTGCTTTGACTAAATCTCCGGTTCCGTCTACCGAATAGCTGTCAACCACAATTACTTCTCGGAGTTCGTAACTTTGGCTGGTTAATCCTTCCAAACAAGGCGAAATGCGATCGGCTTCGTTCAAAGTCGGTACTACCGCAGTACAAGAACCTAACAAATCCAGCGTCGGCGAATCCGGTTCCAGGGGCGGGATGCGCGATGGGCCTTTAATCAAGCGCGACATCAGAATGGCTGCAGCGGGCAATTGCAGCAGCAGGAGCGCGACAGGGATGATAGTTGTCAGCAGTTGGGGGAACAGGTTCGGGGCGATCGGGAAAACCATACTATTAAACAATTGAAGAATTGGGAATGACTTACTGGATATGGGTCAATACGGTTGGGTTAAAACTATTTATTCCTCGGAGATCCCCCTCGCATCCCCCTGGTTGTTGGGGGACGCAAGAGTAAGTTCTTGTCCCCCCCTTAGTAGGGGCGGTGCCCCCGTGCCCGCCCTTGGCTAGGGGGGATCGAGCTTAACAGCAACCGTATTGGGATATGGATTGGGAGCTTATTTACAGTTAATTTTTTTTGTAAGTGGTATCAATTTAAAAATTTAATAAAATTTTGACCTCAAACATATTACAGGAATTGGGAATGAAAAAATCGCCGCTGAAAAACCCGGTTTCTTGTAGAAACCGGGTTTTTAAACTAGCTCAAAATTTAGTGTAAATTTTTGCTAAATCAGCCGCAGTTGCTCGCTAGCAACTCACTTACGCAAAACGCCCACGGGCTGAGGAGGAATTTCAGCCGTGATAACAGATGTATCCAAAGACGGCATTGTTTCGGTTACGTCACCTGCTGCGGGTTTAGCGATCCAGCTTAACGCGATCGCCGGAACTACGCCCAGAAGCACCGCTAGCGATGTCGGGAACCAGAACCGAGAATCCAACGAAGTTACAGTGATAATTGCTCCGAAAGCAAAGTTTACCAAATAAACAATTAAGGGCAAACCCAATTCCGATCGCTCTAATTTAATCGGTGTTTTTCTCCAGAAGAAAGCTGCTACAGACATAAATAGCGCCCCCGTACCCATCCAGCCAGCCAAATTGCGGTAAGGCATCCCAAAGAAAGCCCCAAGTTCCTCAAACTCCCAAAAAGGCACAGAAGTTTGGCTCATCGCCGGATCTAGTACAAAATCCCAAGCTGTTAGCAGCAAAGCACCAAGGGCGATCGCCCCTATTTGGCGCACCCAGTTGAGTTCACCTTTACCGCTAGCTACTCCAGCGCGAGCAATTATGTATGAAACCAGTCCCAGATAAAACCACGACAGGGGAATTGTAAACGGAACCAGCCCTGCAATTTTGTAACCCAAACCGCTCAAATAGTGGTAGTGGCCGAAGGGAAAACCCGTACTCGTTCCCAACAACTCGCTACTCAAGGACAAAAACACAGAAGGCAGTAAAAAAGCCAGAGTTGCACCCCAACCCAACGTCCGCAAGGCATAGAGAGCAACTGCTGCTGCACCAAAAATGATATAAACTACTCCACCCCCAGCCATCCCCCACTGGAATAGCGTTTGCCCTGCTGGTGGCAAACTCATCACCAATTCGGGACGGGGTAAAATCAGCAGCAACCCTGCCAATCCAAAAGCCATTGACAAGACGTGGGCAATTAGGCAAAAGCGCTCAGCAATCAAAAGTTGCTTCATGGGACTCCTCGAAAAAATATTAGATGCAGAAAGCACTTCCTAACAGTTTACAAATCTTTAACAAAAAACGAACACGAACTCGCGATCGGCATTTTTCCAAAACTTACACCCAGGGCCGAGAAACCCCGTTTCTGACTGACTACCTCGTTGCTAAACCCCTTATTTTTCTAAGAAACCCGGTTTCTTGGCGAGGGATTGGTGGCATAAGTGCCGAATGCCCTTTTTCCCTCGGACTTCTATCCGTTATATCCGTTACGCGCCTCCGTTACCTCTGGTAGATAACTAAATCATTCTGCCTTCAGTCTTCCAATAAATTACTGCCAATTGCCCACAAGCACGAAAGGTGCCCAGAAATAGGGATTCTGATACTGTGGGTTTTTCAGCAGGGTTAATTGAGCGTTGCGGAGGGCTTCAGCTTTGCTGGTTTGAGAAGAAGCCAGTTGCTTGTAAAACTCAGTCATAAAGATAGCTGTAGATTCGTCGTTGACTTGCCAAAGGGTGGCGGCGGTGCTGCGGGCACCCGATCGAATTGCGGCCCCGGCCAAACCCAAAGCCGCGCGGTTATCGCCCGAAGCAGTTTCGCAAGCACTTAAAACCAAAAGTTCGATCGGCTGTTGTTTCTCACCAGTGCGGGCTCGCAGCAGTCGATCGAACTCCCTAACATTCACTTTCTGATCCCAAGTCACAATAAAAGTATCCGCAGCATTCGAGCTAAACTGACCGTGAGTTGCCAAATGGACGATCGGGTAAGACAAAGCTTTAATTCGATCGTGCAACCGCCCGCTGACAAAATCTTCATTCAGCAGCGAACTCGCCGGCATCTCGGCTGCAATTTGTTGAATTTCCTCCTTCACCCCCGGCAAAGCCGAGAAGCCTTGACGCGCTTCGGAGAGGGCAGCGGTGAGCACTTTTAACTTGACTTCCCTCAGCGGTTTCGGTGCCAGCAGTTGCAATCCCGGCGCCAAAGCAATACTGTATTTTTCTACCAAAAACTTTTCACCGTCGTGCAGCACAGCCATCGGCAGATTTCGCAAGTAACCGTCGAGCACAAATACCAGGGTTTTAATCCCGCTAGCCGCCAAATCCGCCTCTGCGGGGCGGATTAACCAGTCATAAACCTGTTCAACGGGTCGCCTCCTGTCGCGAGGGAAAGCAGCAGGCCGGATGACATTTTTGGCTTGTCTGAAGGCAGTTTCCAACTCGGCTTGAGACTTCCTAGTAGTGTAGCGGCGCAGAGGTTTGCCGGGAATTGACAAAATTACTTCCAAACGATCGCTCAAAATAATCGGATAAATCACCGCCGCTGTAGGATCGATTTCCTCGATCGACTTTGGTTTAGCATCAGCGCAAGCATCCCGAAAAAAGTTGTCCAATTCCGCCAACTGCAAAGATTCCACCGTTTGGCGCGCCAGTTTCAATTTAGCTTGACTGGGAGATTCCTCTTGCAAAAGCAGCCCGACTAATTCCCGATAAACCGGTTCGGCACTTTCCCGAAACGAAAATTGCACTTCGGGATTGACTGTCACCAAATCGCCCCGCAGAGAAGACAGTACATTCACAGCTTGAGTATATTGAGCGATCGCCCCTTCTGTATTCCCCTGAGCTTTCTCAATCCGTCCCAGTTGCCAAAACAATTGGTAAGCAATATCGGGAGATTGAAACGTCGGTGCTAAACTCAAAGCCTCAGTGGTGAGATTTTCCGCTTTCTGATACTGCTGTTGGATTTCCGATAGTTTGCCTTTAGCTGCCAGAATATAAGCTTGTATTCGTTTGTCGCCCAAACTGTTTGCTGGTTCGACAGAGCGATCGAGCATTGTATCAATCTCGCTTAAACTCAAAGTTTTCGCAGGCGACTGAGCTAATTTCATCAAGCTTTGAGCTAGATTGATTTGAGCGTAAAGTCCAGCGCGATTCGAGCCAAATTGAGCGACTTGAGGTTCGATGGAACGCCACAAAACCTCTGCCTTAGACCAATCTTGGCTATCGACCAACAAACTCAATTGGTTTAACTTTGCCTGAATTTGTAGGAGAGATCGATCCGGCATCGCCTGGATCGATCGAGCATAATACTCTAGGGCAAAGCGTTCCCAATCACCCCGCTGTTCGGGTGTCAAACCCGGTTTATTGCTTTTAGCCCGTACCGTATTGCCCAGATTGAGATAAATTGCAGCCTCCTCTGGTCGGCTACCTAATTTTTGGGCTGCTTCGAGTCCCACGGACAATAAATCCTGCGATCGTTCCAGTTGTCCCAAAACCCGCAGCACCCGCCCTAAAGCATGAATTGCCCGGACTTGTTCGAGGGAAACCGACCCATTTTTCAAACTTTCCAAATCGGCTGTCGAAACTTCGCAAGTTTGGTTTTCCAGCTTGAAAGAAGCTAACAGAATTTTGCAAGCTCTGGGGTAAAGTCCGAGAGTTTCCCAAGCCAGACTTTGATTAATTTGAACTTGAAAAAGTTGGGGTTTTCTATCAATTTGCTCGAAAATTTTAGCAGCTTGCGTCCAAATCTCGATCGCATCTTGAGTCTGCCCCCGTTCGAGTTGCAACTGTCCTTGAATGTTGAGACTTTCAGCCAAAATCCGCTGCTGTTCGGGAGTTTTTGCCTGTGTTCGCACAGCCGACAAACTCGAATTCACAGCTTGTTCTGCTTGTTCCCAAAGCGCCAACTGCCCGTAGGTTGCAGCTAAATTGCTCAAAGCTGTGGCGCGATCGAGATTTTCCCCTTTTGCCTCAAACTGCGCCGCCGCTTGCTGCAATAGCGGTACAGCTTCCGAAAAACGTTCCTCTTGGTAAAGAGTTCGAGCTTGACGGACAAGCTGCGCCGCTGGTGGTGGATTAATCTGAGCAACTCCGGGAGGAATCGCAACGGATAGCAGACAGGAAATCACAAATAACAGAATTACTTGCCGGAGCGATCGAGTAAACTTCATATTTAAAAAATAAAATTACAGATGCAGACACACATACTAACTAACCCAAATACATCTTATTATTTATCTGGGTTAATCCGCGTTAATCCGCCTACATCGGCGGTAAAAAAAACCCAATTTCAACGCGGCACACAACCATAATTCTGCCGAGGATTGCGAGAGTCAGCAGCATTACCCGGATTGTATCCAACAAGCGTAACTTCTCCTTTCCCATTCACTACCCAACCTTGCGCCGGAACAACTTCCCGATCCCGGATTTCCCCTTCTTCCAACTTCGGTCTATCTGCTACATCCGTTAAATCCCCTACATTGCTCGTTGCATCTCTTCCTGCCTCTTCCACCCACGGAAACGGCGATGCAGCGCTGCTGAGGGCATCATTAGGACTTGCTGGCACTCCTCCTTTCCCAGTAGCGGTAAACTCGCTCTCGGCACCTCGGATGCAGGGATTTGCAGCAATTAACGCAGCCGGATTGACCACATTTTGCGGCAGTTCCACTAAACCTTGAGCAGGATTCACCCCAGAAGCACTAAATGTTACACTACCTTGCAAAGCCGGGCCGCTACTTTGGGAAATAGCCGCAATATCGCTGGTAGGAATTAAAGATGTAGGACTTACTTGCAACGCTGCAAATTCAGCATCAGTCAGTCCTAAACTACTCCTGGCTTGTTCGCGGTTAAGGCTTGTAAAGCCAAAGATATTTGGTACATTGACCGTAACTTGTCCGCCCCTAGCTGTGCGAGCATTAGCAGTAATATCACTATTCTCTCGGGGTAAAGCTACCAAAATATCGCTATTAATTCTGATATTACCACCGTCAGAAATACCTGCATCGGTGGTAATTCGGCTACCGCGCCGTAACTGAATATCTTGCGCTTTGAGGTTAATATTAGCACCGGAACCAGTGACTGTTGTGCCATCAATTATGCTTTTATTGTCCAGGGCAATGGAGTTAGCTACAACATTAATATTGCCAGCCCTACCTGTTCCTAAAGACTGAACGTTAACGACTGCGCTATCCCGAAGAATCAATTGATTAGCATTCAAATTCAACGAGCCGGCATTTCCGCTAGCATTGGAATTGACAGCATTAAACGCCCTACCAGCCGAGGCCTCAATTCCGCTCCTCAACCGACTGTTGCTCCCAATACCTTGCACTTCTAAGCGATCGGCATTAATTGTAATATCTCCTGCATCTGCTATACCCAAAGAAGCCGCAGAAATAACGCCGCCATTCTGCACAGTTAGTCTAGGTGTTGAGAGGCGGATATCTCCACCTCTACCAGAACTTGCAGTTTGAGTAACAAAAGAACTTGCTACATAGCCCGCATTCGCCAAAAATCTTGACTCGCCGCTGACTTCTATAGACTCGGAGGCTCTCACAGTTAAATTTCCTCCCGTCCCCCCACTTGTAGAAAACACGACTTCGCCAAAAATCGCACCCGTAGTTAAACTAATTGTGGCTCCATTAGAAACACTCAGCCGCTTAGTGTCGATCGTAATATCCCCACCTTTTCCATTACTATCAAAAGTATTCGTGCCGAGCCGAGTTTGCCCTAGACCTACAGGAAGACTACCCGACAATTCCACAGATTCACTCGCTTTAATCGCGATATTCCCCGATGCTCCATCACTACGGCTGAAGCTGGCAAAAGCACCACCATCGCGCAGAATTAACCGTTGGGCTTCCACAGTGATGTTTCCGCCTTGACCAGTGGTTGCGTTCGTTGTTCCGTTATAGAGCGTTGAACTGACGAGTTCGACGGTGTTGGCGCGGATATTCAAATTTCCGCCATTCCCAGCACCAAAGGTGGGGGCACCGCCCACTACCCCATTGCTCATCAACAGCCGTCCGGCTTCAAGGTTAATGTCTCCGGCGGCTCCACTGCCAATAGCGCTAGTAAACAGAACAATTTGCGAAATAAAGGGATTGCCTGTTCCAGATGTCTGAAAATTTTCTGTAAGCTGCTGATAGCCCTCAATTCCCAACCCAATCATTTCTAGTGAGTCAGTAGCGCGGATGTTGATATCGCTTCCTCTCCCCTCTCCCAGTGTGGAGGCGAAAATTTGCGCTCCCCCCTCTACTCGCAAGTTTTGGGAATAGATGTCAATGCCTCTACCATCGATATTTCCGAGTGTCAGTCCATAAATTCCTGAACCATTGAGATTAATATTTCCACCTCGAATATCGACTTTCCCACCTCCTAATCCGCTGGTATTTATAAATGCACCGTTCATTTCTATATTGCCGAAGTTCTGAATATTGCCATAGTTTAAATTCAGACCTAAAGCTGTTGGTTCAAATTGCACTAAACCTGGACTCTTGACACTACCCAGAATAATTTGTCCGGTATAAGCAGTTATATTTCCTCCTTGGAGTTGAATGTCACCGCCAATTAATGCTAAAGTTTGACCTGGGTCTACTGCTAAACCGAGTTTTTCAAAAGCAGGAATTTCTATGGGTAGTGGCGGTAAGGCTGATTTGGCGGCCATTGTTTGGGAAGAGTTAACAATTGTGCCGGAATTTTCTCTAAATCTTAAACCCACAGGAATATTAATCGCTAACAATGGCACTGAATTAGAATTAGCTGCACTAAATTCAAAGCCATTATCAAAAAGAATTGCGCTACCAGTTGAACCGATAAATGAGCCGCGCAGATCTAACCGAGCATTGGGGCCAAAGACAATCCCTTTTGGGTTAATTAAAAATAAGTTGCCGTTCCCCAAAACTCCCAGAGTTCCTAAAATATTAGAAGAATTGCCACCAGTAACGCGGGTGAAGATGTTGGCAATTCCGCTGGGATTGGCAAAATAGGCTCCCCGCCCTTCACGGATGTTAAATTCGCGTAAACTGTGAAAGAGGTTAACGCCGCGAGTTGCACCGCCTTCTATTCTGTCCGATGGTAAGTTATTAATCGTGTCGGGAACTGTGCGCGAACTTTCTGCGCCCAAGCTATTATCGGGGATAATTTGGGCGATCGCAGGGAAAGGAAACAGCAGTAAGAATGCAAAAAATAGGGCGGAAGATTGGCGGCGCATCTTTGAAGTCTGGTTAATTTAATTTTAGAAAAATAGGGAGGGGTTAGCTAAAACCTGAAGAGTACCTATTGAGGTACGCACACACCCGTCGGTTTCGGACTGCGAATAGATGCACCACCAGCAGAATTATAGGCTACCAGCGTTACTTTTCCTCGATCGTCCATTACCCAACCTTGAGCAGGAATAATTTCTGTTGGCCGAACTTCTATGGATGCTCTTTGGCCTTCTACTTGCTGACTTCCACCTACCGCTGGTTCCACCCAATTAAACTGGTTAGAATTGCTGCTGAGAACCTCGTGAGGACTCGGTGGCAATCCCCCCCGCCCCGTCACAGTAAACTCGTTCTCGGCCCCTTGGATGCAGGGATTTGCAGCAATTAACGCAGCCGGATTCACCACATTTTGCGGCAGTTCCACTAAACCTTGAACGGGATTCACTCCCACAGAACTAAATGTTACCGCCCCTTGCAAAGCCGGGCCGCCACTTTGGGAAATCGCCGCGATGTCGCTGCTGGGAAGCAGAGATGTAGGACTTACTTGCAACGCTGCAAATTCGGCGTCACTGAGCCCCAACCTGTTTCTGACTTGTTCGCGACTCGCTGCTGTAAAACCAAAAACATTGGGAACATTGATATTCACGCGGCCGCCGCCTGCTGTGCGGGCGTTGGCTGTGATGTCGCTGTTGTCTTGCGGGAGGGCGACAAGAATGTCGCTGTTGATGTTGATATTGCCGCCGTCAGAAGTGCCTGCATCGGTGGTAATTCGGCTGTTGCGGCGCAACTGGATATCTCGCGCTTGCAGGTTAATATTTGCTCCTGTACCGGATACAGTCGTACCGTCAATCATCGCTTTGTTGTCAAGAGCGATCGAATTTGCGACAACATTGATATTACCAGCGCGTCCGGTTCCCGTAGCCTGCACCGTGACTGTAGCTCCATCTCTGACAATTAGTCGATCGGCATTTAGATTCAACGAACCGGCATTTGCCGTAGCATTGGAATTAGTACCAAATATCTTGCCCACCGAAGCATCAATTGTACTGACAAACAGACCATTATTTCCGCTGCCGCTGACCTCAATGCGATCGGCATTAACAGTAATATTCCCCACATCTCCCACCCCCAAAGAACTCGTAGAAATTACCCCCCCATCGCGCACGGTTAGGCTTGGCGTATCAATGCGAATATCCCCGCCCGGACTAGAGCTCAAAGTTCCAGAACTCAGCGCACTAGCACTCTGAATTCCGCTGGTCAAAAGTTGAGAAACACCTGAAATTTCTACTGATTCAGTAGCCGTAACTGTTAAATTTCCAGCAGGCCCCCCATCCCTAGAAAACAAAAACCTGCCAATTAACACACCCGTTCCTACTGTAAACGCAGAACCCCCAGAGAGAGTCAACCGCTTGGTATCGACGTTAATATTCCCCGCCCTTCCGTTAGAGCCGATACTCAGGGTGGTAATTCCGGTTGACACAACTGTTGTCGGGCCGCTGTTAGACAATTCTACTGATTCAGCAGCTTTAATGTTGATATTCCCCGACGGGCCGCTGCTGTAGCTCGTCGTACCGAGAATAGAACCATCGCGCATAATTAATCTCGCGACATCAACACTAATGCTTCCTCCCGCACCGCTACTTTCTTTAGCTGTTCCGTTGTTAATTCCAGAACCCACCATCTCAAAAGTATTGGCACGAATGATTAAATTTCCGCCCCTTCCACTGCCAAAAGTGATGCCGCTACCTACTACCCCATTGTTGAAGAGCAGGCGGCCGGTGTCGATCGTAATATTCCCCCCCGAACCAGCGCCAGCACTAGCATTAAACAGCACAAATAGCGGGTCAAACGGGTCTGTAGTTCCCGATACCAAATATTTAATTGAAAGCTGTTGATAGCCCTCAACTCCCAGCCCGATCATTTCTACTGAATCAGCAGCGCGGAAATTGATATTGCCTCCTGCACCATCTCCTAGAGTCAGAGTAGAAAATTGCGTGCCGTTTTCCAATCGTAACTTTTGGGCGCTGATATCGATACCTCTACCATCAATATTTCCCAGTGTCAGTGCATAAATTCGCGACCCGCTGAGGGCGACATTTCCACCTTTTAACTCTACTCTGCCACCACCAATTCCGCTGGTGTTGATAAGCGTTCCATCGGATATTTGAATATTGCCGAAATTTTGAATATTGTCATAATTTAAAGCTAAATTCCCCTGCTGAACAACAGGAGGAGCCAGTGCAAAATTAACTAATCCGGGACTGGCGACGCTACCGAGTAAAATTTGTCCGCCGCTGGCGGTTAAATTGCCGCCTTGCAGTTGGATGTCGCCACCAATCAGTGCTAAAGTTTGACCGGGGTCTACTGCTAAACCAACTCGATCGCTAATCGGGATTGGCACAGCAGAAGCTAGGAGATTTACCTTTCCTACAGCCGTCGATTGATTGACAATTGCACCCGGATTGTCTCTAAATCTTAAACCAACGGGAATATTAACGGTTAACAGGGGGGATGTTTGCGGGTTTGTGCTGCTGAATTCTACGCCGTTATTAAACACAATACTGTCAGCACTTGAACCGATAAAGGAGCCGCGCAAATCTAACCGCGCATTCGGGCCGAATATAATTCCTTTCGGATTAATTAAAAATAAGTTACCGTTGCCTAAAACTCCCAGAGTTCCTAAAATATTAGAAGGGTTGCCGCCCGTAACGCGGGTGAATATGTTGGTAATTCCGCTGGGATTTTCAAAATAAGCTCCCCGCCCTTCACGGATGTTAAATTCGCGCAAGCTGTGAAATAGGTTAACGCCGCGAGTTGCGCCGCCAGTGATTCTATCTGAGGGTAAATTGTTGATAGTATCGGGAACTGTGCGGGAACTTTCCGGGCCCAGGGAATTATCGGGAATGATTTGGGCGAAGGTTTTCGAGGGAAATAGCAATAATAAAACAAAAAGTAGGCCGGAAGACAGGCGAGACATAGCTTAAATCCTGTTATATAAATAATATCGTTTCCGGTTCCATCAGAATTATATATTTGGATTATATCAGTGCGAGCGCCCCAGTGTTCGATCGACTCTCTTTCACCGCTAAAGTGGACTTTTCCCCAAGATAATAAAGATAGCTTTTTTCAGTGCGACGGCTGAGGAAATCTGTTTCTGTTTAAATATGTGTGTAGAATATGCGTCCGATCATTCATACTAGATGGTAGACACCTTCAATCTTAGGAGCCGTCTATGTTACTACAAGAAGTCAAGGAGCTGGTCTTCAAACTGCCACCGAGCGATCGCCTTGCGTTAGTGGGCGCCATCATTGAGTCCTTACAAGATCAGCCAGTTGCCAGGGCCGATCGTTCTGGTGCGATTCAGCGGATGCGAGGCTTGCTAAAGACAGACCAACCCGCACCGACAGATGAGGACGTGGCTGCAATGTTGGAAGCGCGGCGGGTGGAGAAGTATCTTTAGTGAGAGTTTTAATTGATACCAACATTGTCCTAGATTTTCTGTTGCAGCGAGAGCCATTTTTTCAAGATGCGGATTTGTTGTTTCAAGCGATCGATGCTGGGCAACTAATCGGTTATGTTACAGCGACAACGCTCACGGATATTTTCTACATTTCTCGCAAACATACTCGCAGCGTTGAGCAAGCACGGCAAGCGGTTTTAGAAACGCTGACTGCTATGGTCATTTGTCCTATTGATCGAGCCGTTTTGGAATCTGCTTTCAACTCTGGTTTGGTTGATTTTGAAGATGCTGTTCAAATTTTTGGTGCAGTTGCTCAAGGGTTAGATGCGATTCTGACCCGTGATAATAAAGGTTTCTTGAGTTCGCCTATACCTGTTTTATCCATTCAAGAGTTGTTGCAGCAGTTAGGGACGTAGAATAAGGGTTAAATCGTATTAAAAACAAGATTGACAACCTTGCCAGAGCCGCAGCCCTAGGCTAAGATTTGGCAAAGGTTGAGAACACAATGACGATAATTCCAACTATGAACTACCGAAACCACATCACGATCGAACCCCATAAACGTGGTGGCAAGCCTTGTGTACGCGGCTTGCGAATTACGGTTTATGAAGTGCTTGAGTACCTGGCTTCCGAGATGACCGAAGCAGAAATTCAAGGGCGATTTTCCCGATCTGACGCGAGAAGATTTAAAAGCCTGTATTGCTTATGCTGCTGACCGTGAGCGTCGGTTTATGACCGCTCCATTATCCGCATAAAATTACTTTTTGATGAAAATTTGTCGCCCAAGTTGCCGAACCGTTTGAGCGATATTTTCCCAAATTCGCTTCACGTTCGAGATGTGGGCATGAGAGCAACGCTCGACCCAATAGTTTGGGATTATGCATTCATACAATAATTTGATGATTGTCTCGAAAGACGCGGATATGCACGACCTGAGCTTAGTATTTGGGAATCCACCGAAAGTTATTTGGCTTCGCCTTGGAAACTGTTCGACATTGCAAGTTGAAAATTTGCTGCGTCGGTATTTTAACGCCATCAAATTATTTTATGAAGATGATAATTTATCGCTGCTTGCTTTATCATAATACACCGATAGTTCTGGGCTTCTTTCCAGGGTTTTTACCAATGGAAAAAACAGAAGGGCGATCGCTGCATAAAAACGCCCATGCACACTGACCGCCGAAAGTCGATCGATGAAGGATGGTTGGTGATTTTCGATCGCCGCGAGAATGCACCCGAGTTGGAAGAACGGTTAAATACTGAAATTCATACAACGAATCTGGGGCGAATAATTAAAGTGATTCTAGCGTGAGGAAGTTTTGATAAATGTCTCAATTTTTCCGCTCGCCCCAGTGTTTGATCGACTCTCTTTCACGCATCAAGTGGACTTTAATGAACTGATCGTAAAATTGATATTTAAGCTGATAGGCATTCTCTTGAAGATTAAGACAGTAAACTAGAGCTTCTTCAGACGAAATTAGTCTTTTTAAGTGAATTGCCAGTTCTTGAGAATGGGTAAGTCCGCCCAGAATAGTTTCTTTTCCAATATCAGAATTTCGGCTGTCATGGATCATGTGAAAGTAATAGAATTCTGACCTGAGTTTGTGATTCGATTGTCCATTTGATAAACGTTCAGAAATTTGTTGCCAAAGACAAGAATACTCAACTGACACAAGCACCTCGGCCCAAAAACGAAGGAACGCAACAAGCCCTACCTGACAATGCTTTTCACCCAGACAACCGACCATTAGCTTGTAGCTTTTATCTCTAACCATTTGAGTGGTAAGCGTTTCTGGTGTTGCTAAAATCATTTCAGGAGTCGCACCCAGATTGAGTAAATCCTGGAAAAGTAACTCACGATGGGAAGGAAGTGGAACTCCTTTCGTGTTGCGAGGGAATTCTTCATTCAAGATACCTCTGACAGTCCGTTTGATCTGCTGATCAGTCAGAGCATCAATGACAAATTCGTAGATATTGACAATAGAGAGCGATAAAAAGCGACGTTGGATGAGAATTTCAAGCAAGTCCTGCCAGACAATCGCATCAATCTGCATGAATAGTGGATGCGCTCTGAATTTATTAATCAATGAAATCTCGAAATCGTTGAGTGTTTCAATCATGATTTCTAACTCGCAAACAGGATTTTTAGATCATTTCTCCAATTTCTATTTGGATCGGGATAAAATCGGCGAGCGACCTGCCACATCAATTCAAAGTCGTTTTGTAAGGTATGTGCGATGAGTTGATTCGCAGTGTTCAGCGTAAGCTCTAGCTGAAACGTATTAATGGCAAGCGATCCATGCAGGAAAGGTGCTGCTAACATATAACCACCAGCTCGATAAATAGCTAGAGAAGGAAGTGTATCATACAATTTAATATCCAGAAGTTCAGGATTTCCCGAAACTCTTATGATTTTTTCTAATGTCTCCAGATTGGCGATGACACAATCGCAAATATTAATTTCATCGCTAATGCTGCTATTGGCATACTTTCTAAGAACCTCTTCTCTCAGTTTGGCTGCTTCGGAATAAGGCCAAGCCAGCAATATTCTGACCTGAACACTGTTTTTAATACACCGACTTAGATGCTCAAAATAATCATTCAAATTGGGTGCAAAGGTTTGAAGAATATCTACTTGTCTATGTTCTGAATTGTCTGAATAAATCAGGTTGTCAATTGCTTTTCCAAAGATATCCCTGGGAAAGTTTGGATAGATATAAGTTAAACCAATTTCCGAAAAAAATATATCTTTATTCTGATACTGGATATATTTTTCAGTCAAATGCTTATGAAGTTGTGGGAGTTTATGTCCTTTACCCGTAATTTGTAATTTTCTATAGATATTCTTCAGTCTTTGGGTAAAGGCTTCTTCTTCTATTGCTGGATACGACTTGACATAGGCTTCTAGTAAATCATTTTTAGTTTGACATTGGGCTTCTTGAAGACACATTAGCACTTCTATTTCAAGAGGGGTAAGCCCATACTCTTGACGGTTACACAGTGCTTCTAAAAAAGAATTCCAGCTCATAACGAAGTCACTGATTAGAAATGGGAAAAAATTAAGGGCATTTTGTTAACCTCTTTCACTTACATTACACCTCACTACACTTTCCCAATATTTGCTTATCTCTGGACGTAATCAATAATGATTATACCCTTTAGGAGATTAAGTGCCTATGCTAGACGCTTTCCAGTCTGCCCTTTATCAACGGTTGCAAGCATTTGAATTAGATGACCCAACCCATGAGTTTGGGTTTACCCGTCATCTCATGAAAAATCAGGGTTGGACGCAGACCTATGCCCAGAGAGCGATCGCAGAGTATAAAAAGTTTGCCTTTCTCACCGTTGTCGCAAACCATCAGGTGGTGCCGTCCGATCAGGTGGATCAGGTGTGGCACGCCCATGTGCTACTCACTCAGTCCTATTGGGAAGAGTTTTGCCCAAAGGTTCTTCGGAAAAAACTACACCATCATCCGGCGCGGGGTGGACGAGCGGAACGGGCAGAATTCCATCACCTCTACACTCAAACAATTGCTAGTTATCGGCATTTTTTTGGTTTTCCACCAACGGATATTTGGTCACCCCCCGATCTCCGATTTGGGGCAGAACTGAAGATGCAACGAGTTAACTTAACTGAGCATTGGGTGATTCCCAAGCGATTGCCTCAATTGAGGCTTGCCCAGCCTTTAGGCGCTATCGCCATCATTGCCTTTATGACCGTTGGCTGGGTGGATGCAGGTCAAGGGTCTACCCTTGGTGGATTTGGGCGTGATTTAACTGCCAATCAGTTTAGCACCATTTTTATGGTATCAATCATCCTTGGATTGATACTACGTTACGTGATCCGTATGCCCAGTAACCAGCCGCAAAAGCCTCAATTGGATGTTTATCAAATGGCTTATTTTGCCGGTGGTAGCTTGCGGGCAGTGGAGTTAGCCATTACACAATTAGTGCATCAGGGATATCTGCATCCAAATGTGCGTAATCAAACTTTCGCGATCGCAAAAGTGCTTCCCCCTGGAGCACCTTATTTAGAACAACAAGTGATACAACGAGTTCAGCAAACTCCGACTTTAAAGGGGCTACGGCAAATAAGCACACAAAAAACAGATTTTCTAAAAGAACGACTGGAACAAGAGCGCCTTTTGATGACAGGGTGGGCCGACTCGATCAGACAGAGTTTGGGATTTTTCTTCCTCATCACAGTTTTGGGTGGAATATGGGGGCAAGCTTTACTGAGTAGTCTAGGCATTAAAATTGACGCATATCCGAATATCATTACAGCACTGCAGCAAGCAATCGGTATTATCACGATTTGCTGTATTGTCCCTGGTGGGCGAACCCGCTGGGGGAGTCAGATCCTGGCAGACATCTGGAAAAACCACGATGTTTACGATGTGCCGCAGAGATTTGCCCTTCATGGCTATCGGGTGCTGTCGGGTGGAGTGCTGGACGATTTAAAGCAGATCTTTAAAGCAGAAGAAGAAGAAGCTGCCTCAGGCGGATGTGGATGCGGCTGTTAGCTCGATTTCACCTGAAAAATCGCCAAGTGTTCTTCCCCTTTGCGACGGGCGATCGAATCCTTGGCAGCTTTGAACAAGATGGTGTCGAAGCAGGGTGAAAAGCTATCCAAAATTGCCTGTGGCTTTACGCCAAACGGGGGGCCACCCAACCGGCTATGGGTATAAAACAGGGCAATCAGTTGACCATTAGGGCGTAGTAGTTTTTTTACAACCTGCACATATTGCGATCGTAACATTGCATCAATAGTACAAAAACAAGTGTGTTCTAAGACGTAATCAAAACTATGTAGAAACTCTGCTTCTAGCTCAAAAATATTGCGTTGTAAAAACTGAGCGCTCAGTTTTCGGGCCTCGGCCGTAGTGCGAGCACGCTTGATTGCGCTGGGAGCAAAATCAAACCCAATCACATCAAACTCTGCTGCTGAAAATAACATTGCATCCTGTCCACTTCCACAACCTAGAACTGCCATTCGTCCAGGCTTGGGGGCTTGGGCTGAAGCCAAAAGATTGATAAACGGCGGAGCCGGACAACCTAAATCCCAATGGTCTCGCCCTTCTTGATACCGATTTTCCCAGGCTTCAGTGGTGAGATCAATCATGATTGGATTTTAAGGCTACAACATTTTTCGTCCTTGTCACAAGTTTAGCCTATGGCAACGCATAACAAATCGTTGCAACAGTGTCAAATCAAAGCCCCTAACGCTTTCAGTCTCGCTTTTCGAGCATTTGTCAATCCCGCCCGGTCTTGAATATTCATGCCTTCATACAGATCGCCCATCAACGTCCTAATACAACATCCGGTGGCGATATCCCACAGTTTAATCGTGCGATCGAGGCCGCCACTTAATAAAATTTGACCGTCAGCGCTAAAGATGAAAGTGTTGGGCGAAGCGAAGCGTAGGGTTCGATCGCGCTCAACCCAACCTACAGTTTAAAACGGAAAATAATTGATTCTAAAGTAGATGCCTTTTTCCTGCAAAGTTCGATCGCCCGATCGAGCATTTATCAAAGGAATACCATAGTCTAAACGCACATTCAACCGATCGCCCATCTGCCAAACCAGCCCCAAACCCGCACCCAGCAGTTTATCCGAGTCAGGATTCGGCTTTTCCTCCGACTGGTTCCACCCTACCCCAAAATCGATAAACGGAGCGACTTGCAACAAACCTTCGACTTCCGGGACACGCCAAACCGGGATTCGCACTTCAGCAGACGCGATCGCACCGCTATCAGTTAACAGCAAATCTTGGCGGTATCCGCGCACGCTTTGAACGCCACCGATCCCAATTTGTTCGAGGGAAAGCAGGGGGCGATCGGCTAATTGAATGTCGGAACGCACTATCAGCAAGGTTTCTGGCGCTAGCAGCCGCACGTACTGGGCTTGTCCGCGCCATGCCAGAAAGCGGCTGTCACGCCCGCTATCGTTCGCAGTAGCGCCGAACAGATTAGTGCCGAGGGAAAACTGCGATCGCGCCGCGAACACTTGGTTGGAACTCCGCTGCACGTATTCTTGAAAAAAGCGCACAGCCGAAACCCGGGTTTCGCCGCGCTCGTTTGCTCCCGCCGAAAGCGCAAATCGTTCCCCCAACAGGAATGTATCGCTTTCTTGCCGGGAAAAACTCAGTCCCAAAGCCAAAGTGCGATCGGGCTTTTCGACAATCGGCTGGCGGTAAGTTAACTCGTAAGTCCGCGATTTCCCCTCAATTTCAGCAGCATCAAACGGTTCCTCAATGATGTTCGTGCTAGCAGCACTCGCAGCGAACCCAATCGTGCCGTTGCGCGCGTTGACGGGGACTGTGTAGCTGCCGTTGAATTCATTGCTGCCGTCGGTGTTAGCATAAGATACCTCTAATCCGTCGCCCAAACCGAGCAAATTTGCTTGATTGATGCGAACACCGCGCCGAAAACTGCCGACGCTGGGCGATCGGTTGTTGTCTGCGAACACTTCACCGCTAAAGCTGTCTGCTTCTTTTACCCGCACTTCTAAGCGGCTGTTTTCCGGGCGGCTTCCGGCTTGCAATTCGGCGGAAATATTGGCAATTAAGGGGTCGAGTTGCAGCAATTGCAAGGCTTCCAAAAGCCGAGATCTATTGAGGGGCCTTCTGGTAGCGCGCTCAAGGCGCGATCGCACGTAATTTGAATTCAAGCGCCTGTTTCCAGTAATCACAATTTCATCTAACCCGCCTTCTACAATCCGAATTTTCACCACACCTCCGTCTCTGGGAAAGGTTTGGTTGGCGAGAATTACAGCGCCGGAATTGATGTATCCTGCGGCTACATATTTTTGAGTGACGGCTGCTTCCGCTGCGATCAGTTCGGCAAAGGTGATTTCGCGCCCCGCAAACTGTTGCGTAACTTCTGCGAGTTCGCGATCGCTAAAAGCTGTGTTGCCCTCAAATTCAAAGCCAGCGACCCTAATTGTACCCGGAATCCCCGGTGTAATTTCGCTTTCAGCGGGTGTTGGCTGGGTGGGTTGGAGGGGAGACGGCGCAGGCGGTTGCGGCGGCTCAGGAGCTGGCAATTCCGGTTCTCGCGGCAAAATTGGGTTGGGCAGTTGACTGAGTTGCGAGGCTCGATCGATACCCAAATCAATTTTTTGTGGGTCAATATTTTCTTCTAGCTTTTGATCTGAGTTAAAAAGCTCGGTTTCTTGAGTTTTTGTGCTGAATGTGCGATCGGCCTGAGATGTTGCACCATTGTCAATAAGCCTTTTACGGGCGGGCAGGATGCCCACCCCACAAGAAAACTCACTCCTTGTGGAACAGGCATCTTGCCTGTTCTTGAGAATGGTGTAAGATGTCACATCGACTGAATTTGCCGCAGACGGCGGTAAGTCGGGAGTTTCCGCCGCCACCGATTGTTCTGACTCTGTGGGTAACTGCGTTTCCTCGTCTTTTATCGGCAAGTCTTCGCGTTTGTCAAAAGTGGTATCGTTGGGGGCTAAAGCTCGATCGCCTCCGCTGCTGACTGCTGCCAAATCCTCAACATTTGAGGTCAAAAATTCAACTGTGCTAGCGGATGTTTTCGCTGGTTTTCCCAACAAAACTAACCCAAAAATTCCAGCGAATAAAAATATTTTTTGCGATCGACAAGCCATAGAATATAATTATTATCTCGCTTAAGTGGGGGAAAATATTTTCAGGAACTTAGCACCCTCAAGTAAAAATCAATCTTAACAGCAAAAAAGGAAACAGCCGTCGCAGCCAACAGTTTCGGCGACGCTACAAACCAAAAGGTCGATCGACGGCTGTTCATTTCCCAACACTTACGCACCAACCGGATTCTTATCCGAAAAAATATCGTGTAAGTCGATCGTAAACAGTAAAAAAAAGCCGATATTTTGGGTTGCAAAACCTACGCTTTCATGCTAAGGCAGCGACCAGAACATTCCTGGACGCCAGGGTAAACCAGAAACCGGGTTGTGTCCGAAAAGACGGGTTACAACTGAGATCTGGCCCCATTCTCAAAAATCTTTTTATGAACAGGCAAGATGCCTGTTCCACAAGAGATAAATTTTCTTGTGGAACAGGCATCTTGCCTGTTCTTAAGAATAGTGCAAGATGTGAGTTACAACCCGCAAAGCCACTAAACAACCCGGTTTCTTTGATTTGGGTGCATCATATCGTTTCCGGTTGCATCGGAATAATAAAATCGAGTCAACAGTTAACACTCAACCATTCAGTTTTTCGACCCGCCCGTCAACAGTCAACAGTCAACAGTCAACAGTCAACAACAGTTAACACTCAACCATTCAGTTTTTCGACCCGCCCGTCAACAGTCAACAGTCAACAGTCAACAGTCAACAGTCAACAATTCCGGAGGAGTGCAACCGGAATTGATATCATACCAAATCCGACTTTAAGACCCCCTTTATTATTGAGTCCGCGTCTACCCACCTCCTGTGCGTAGACGCCGTTTCAACCGCCAAGTCTGATAAAGGGGGTTTCTAACTCTGAATTATGCAGACCGGCCCGCACTAGCCGCAGCACCCATTTGAGCACCGTCAGTCAATCCCACCAACTTAGCGCTCAACTCCCACATCCGCTCGCCTTTTTCATCATCGCGGGCCTGGGGAGAAACCTTCTGCACAAAAGACTTACCATCTTTTTTCTGGCGGTTCCCCCAACTCCAATAAGCACCAGATTGCTTGTATTCGGGATCGGCAACCACCATCGCCAGCCTTTCCCCCGCCAACTCCTGCGACACGTAACCCCCGGTGATATTCTTCTGAAACAGCGGGAACAGCTTCTGAAACAAAGGATAGTGGTTGCGGAACAGCGGCGTATCCGCAACGCATCCCGGATACAGCGAAGTGAAAGTAATCCCCGTGGATTCGTGAAAGCGGCGGTGCAATTCCCGCATCGTGAGCACGTTGCAAACTTTGCTATCTTTGTAAGCCTTGACCGGTTCAAACTTCTTGCCGTCAGCCATCGAAATCGGGTCTTTGAAACCCGCTTCAAAACCCTCAAAATTGCCCAAATCCGGGCGCGGCGGAATCTTCCCGCCCAACTCGTCTGGATTGTGAGTCACAGTTCCCAAAATCACGATTCTCGCATCGGAATAATAGGAAGGCTTCATATTTTCCATCATCAGGTTGCACAGCAGGAAATGACCCAAGTGATTGGTAGTCATCGTCAACTCGTAACCCTCCGGGCTCCGCAGCGGTTCCTTAATCAAAGGCATATAAATGGCGGCGTTGCACACCAAAGCGTCCAGAGGCCGGCCGCTGGCCTTAAATGCCCGAGCAAACCGACGCACGCTCTCCAAATCGCCCAAGTCAATCTCCATGATGGAAAAACTGCCTTGAGGTATGCCCAACTCTCGGGCGGCGTCTCCGGCTTTCCGCACGTCCCGACAGGCCATGACTACGTGCCATCCCTTGTCTGCGAGAGCTTTCGCGCCGTACAAACCGACGCCGGAGGAAGCGCCGGTGATGATAACCGTTGATTTGTGATTTTGTGCCATCTTGTTAAAAGCGCTTCCGCTATTGATTTTTTTCAGGCACTCAAACGCTGAGCTAGCAGCTTGGATGTTTGGAAGTACCCTATGGTTATTAGGATATGGGGAAACGTTCTCGATCTCAACTGGGAGCCTCTCACTTTTGCAGCCAAGCCCGAAATTGGAGGCCGGAGACAGGAGGCAGGAGGCAGGAGGCAGAAGCCAGGAGGCCGGAGGCAGAAGAAGTGTTTTTACAAATAGGAGATGCTCGCTCTCAACGGGCGATGAAAATTAAATATGGCTCCAACTCCGACTCGTATTTTGAGAAATTAACCGTAAATCTTTTAGGGGCGGGTTCACCATTATCTATGATGCACATACTCGGTATTTATTGATAAACCCGCCCCAACCAACTCAACTAAGAAATAGCTGCGGGTTCCTGATAGGTAGGGAAATCGATATAACCTTCAGGCCCAAAAGAATACCAGACGCCCACTTCAGCAGGCGGATTGAGCGGCCAACCATTAGTAAAACGCTCTACCAAGTCAGGATTGCTGATAAAATCCCGACCAAAAGCAATTAAATCCGCAACTTTGCTACTCAGGGCCGTTTCAGCCTGTTCTTGAGTATATCCGCAGTTGCCGACGAGCGGCCCTGCAAACACATCGCGAAACTCTGCTATCATCATCGGCGTTCCCAATTCATGAAAGCCAAAAGCCAAACCGTCCACCAAGTGAAGGTAAGCTAAATCATAGGCATTTAACTGCCCTGCGAAATACAGAAAATCTTCGCGATATTCTGGAGAACCCATATCATTGTAAATACCGTTGGGAGAAAGTCTAACTCCCACTCGGTTTGCCGGAAATACTGTGATAATCGCCTCGACAATTTCCTTGAGAAAACGGTAGCGATTTTCAACTGTGCCGCCATAGGAATCAGTGCGGTGATTGGTTTTGGTTTGCAGGAACGTGTCAATGAGATAGCCGTTTGCAGCGTGAATTTCTACACCGTCAAAACCTGCCATTTTTGCTCGTTCGGCTGCCTTGCGATAATCTTCTACAACCAGGGAGATTTCATGGGTTTCTAGAGCGCGGGGGGTTTCGTAGGGTTGTTTGCCTAGAGGGGTATGAATGCCTTCTCCGTTTATTTTGATGGCAGAGGCTGCAACTGGCAATTGATTGTTTTCATGAAAACTGCTGTGGGAAGCTCGTCCGGTGTGCCAAAGCTGCATGAAAATCGGTGTTTCGCGGGCATGAACCGCAGTCACAATTTGTTTCCAAGCTTCGCCTTGCTCGTCTGAATAAATACCGGGCGTATTGAGCCAACCATTACCTTGAGTAGAAACCACTGTGGCTTCTGTAATGATTAAACCAGCGGAGGCTCGCTGAGCGTAATACTCTGCCATCAAGGCGTTGGGCATCCGCGCTTCACCGGCTCTGGCTCTCGTTAGGGGTGCCATGAGTACCCGATTTTTTAAGGATAAATCTCCGATTTTGAAGGGGCTGAGTAGGAGTGGAGAAGTTGTTTGATTGGTCATAATTTTGAGGTTTTATCAACTGAATAATCTGGAAAATCACATATAGCAACCGCCCGTGTTAGGACGCAAGGCAAGACATCCAAGGGTCGCCAAAATGTAAGCAATCAAACTCATCAAGCTGTTTGCGAACTTGACTTTTTAGCCAAGACTCTTCTTTGTTCAATTTTGTTAAACTCTGGAGAGTATGGCGGTAAATATAATAGTCTACACCCTGCAGTTTGAATCAATTCCTGAATCCGACCACTTTTATCAAAGGTGAGATTATCTATGACCACTACCTGTGCTGTGACAAGTGTTGGAAGTAAACTTGTTTCCGGCTTGTGAAGGAGTCAGGAGATGAATACCCTCTTCCCTCCTGTCTCCTCGTCTGGTGAATACTTCGGAAAGTTTCAATCCCTGATAGGGTTTTAGGTTGATTGCGGCTTTCCGTCCGTATTTTTTGTCAATGAAAGAGGCAAGGTTTCAATCCCTGATAGGGTTTTAGGTTGTTTCCGGCACGGCGGAAGTTCTTAGTTAGGGTGCTGACTGCTGGGTTTCAATCCCTGATAGGGTTTTAGGTTGTTTCCCGCCCAAAATTGAAGCTTTAGACGTGGTTAAAACACAAGTTTCAATGTGCGCGATCGATTCCAACAAAAACTGATCGACCTCTGCCGCCAGTACAACCTGGAAATCCGCGATTAAATCAAAAAAAAAGCAGCCGGTAAAGGCTGCTTTGACAAAAAAACCGTTGTTGAGTTAGAGGAGAAAACTTTAAATCGAATTCAAATTACCGCTGTTTCCACTCCTGCCTGAGTTTCCACTATTTTCATCTACCGCTGACTCACCTTGCCTTCAGAACAAAACTTCAAATCCCGATTAGAATGCTGCTGAAAGTTCGTTGACTACTTTCACTCGGCCTCTGAGCACGGCCCGCAGCAAGCGGTTGATACAGCCTCTGTCTTCGTCATTCAGAGAGTCGTCGAAGGTGGCGGCCATCAAACCGTAGCGATCCGCCAGAGTCAAAACGCCTGTATCGGTTACAGAAGCGAGGATTTCAGAGATAGCGCCGGGGAGGAGTTGTACGGGGTGCATGGCAGTGCGGTTGAATTCGATATATCTATCATCTTCTGGTTTCCTTAAAATATCGGTGATATTAATAAGGGCGCGAAGGTGATTCTCTAGGGTGAAAGCAAGTGATCCGAGTAGAGTAAAGTTGTGACTTGGGTCACAGTGCCACAGGTGGCGGCGGGAAATTCCATCCCGCGCCGATTTTTGGGTAGGACGTGGGGCTGACGGCATTTCGCTAAGATGATCGTTAATCCCCCAACCAGTTTAATTTTTACCCCAGTACCGAAAATGCTTGATTTTCTCAATCCCATCTTGGGCCGCAAGCCCGATCGCATCAAAGCCAATGTGGAAATCTATACTTGGCAAACCTGTCCCTACTGCATCCGCGCCAAAACTTTGCTGTGGTGGAAAGGCGTAAATTTCACCGAATACAAAATTGATGGCGACGAAGCGGCTAGAAAAGCAATGGCCGATCGCGCTAACGGACGCCGCAGCGTGCCCCAAATTTTCATTAATAAGCAACACGTAGGCGGCTGCGATGACATTCACAAACTCGATGCAGATGGACAGTTAGATCCGCTGCTAGCTCAACCAGCAGTTTAAATTAGTGTAGGTTGGGTTTCGTTCCACCTGCTCAACCTACAAATTTACAAATCTTTGGCAAATTTACTTAGATTATCTTGCCGCCATTTAGCATCGGCGCGCCTGTCTGTTTGCAATTCTAAGACGCGAATCCCGCTATTTGGCAAAAAACTTAATTTTTGTTTGAACTGTTCCCAATCGTCTATTATCTCGTGTTCCACGCCGTAAGTTGCACACAACTGAGCAAAATTTATCTGCTGCGGCGTCGCAAAAAACTCTTCAAAGGGCGGGTCAAATTTGGCAACGGGCAACATTTCAAAAATTCCGCCACCGTTGTTATTAATTAATATGATTGTCAGATGACCGACAAATTTATTTTTAATTAAAAAACCGTTCGTATCGTGCAAAAGTGTTAAATCGCCTGTTAGCATGATGCTGCTTTGATTGCGGTGAGCAACTCCCAAAGCTGTTGATAATGTGCCGTCTATACCGTTAGCGCCGCGATTGACAAAAGGTTTTATTTCTAAGTTGTTTGGCTTCCAGAAAAACTCTACATCTCTGACGGGCATACTGTTGGCAATAAATATCGGTGTTGCGGGCGGCAAAATTTGGGAAAGCAGCCAGGAAACTTTGGGTTCGATTATGTTGTTAATTGTTGATATTTTTTGGTCTATTGTTTGTCTGACTTGGATTTCGGTGTTGCGCCAAAGTTGGAGGTATTCGTTTGATGGCGAGGTTAGAACCCCCCCTAACCCCCCCTTGCTAAGGGGGGGGACTTGAGGGGACTCGCCCTTGTTTAGGGGGGGGACTTGAGGGGGGATATTAGTGGTAGCAGTGGTTAGAACCCCCCCTAACCCCCCCTTGCTAAGGGGGGGGACTTGAGGGGAAATAGCAGTGGCTAGATGCTCTATAGAGGTTCGCAGGTGAATTGTTTTGCCGTGTAGGGGATCGAAGTTGTGGTGGCTGGGGTCGATTATGTAGCGTTTTGGTTGGGTTTTGGCTAGCCAGTTTCGCAGTTCTTTGCTTGTGGGTAAGTCTCCGATTTGAAGGGCGATTTCTGGGGTTAATTTATCTGCTAGTTCGCGGTTTCGCAGGATTAAATCGTAGGTGGAAATTAGATAAAAATTGAGTTGGGCGTAGTTTCTGACTGGGGATAGTCCTTCTGCTAAAACTGGCCAGTTTAAGGATTTGGAAATTTGGGCGATCGCACTACAGTATTTTTCGGCAAATTGAGGCTGTGCAACGCCTGCAATAATAATCCCTTTGCTGCACTTTTGCCACTGTTGCATTGTACTTTCTTCTCCCCCCCTTAACAAGGGGGGGCTGGGGGGGGTAGAGCTTTCTCCTGCGAAAATGGGTTCTAATCCTGCAAAGAAATCTTCGGGATTAAACTCTGTTTCTAAAGCTTCTACGGCTATGTCTGGAACGGGTACAAGCGGGTCGCGAAAGGGGATGTTGAGGTGGACGGGGCCCGGTGTTTGAAATTGCGATCGCTCCCAAGCATACACGATCGTCTGCCGCAGATAGTCTAGCATTCCTCTGGACGCAGAAGGTATCGCTAATTCGGCTTGCCAGTTCGGATAATTGCCGTAGATTTTCACTTGGTCGATCGCTTGTCCGGCGTGACAGTCCCGCAGTTCTGGAGGTCGATCTGCGGTGAATATTAGCAGCGGAATTCGACTTTCTCTGGCTTCTATGATAGCAGGATAAAAGTTGGCTGCGGCGGTTCCCGATGTGCAAATTAGTGCGGTTGGTAAATATGATTTTTTTGCAATTCCTAATGCAAAAAAACTGGCTGAACGTTCGTCAAGTATGGGAATAGTTTCTATCTTTTTGTTTTGAGCAAAGGCTATTGTTAGCGGTGCCGAGCGCGAACCGGGACAAATCACGGCGGTAGTTAATCCCAACCGCTGCAAAGTTTCTGCTAATACGGAAGCCCAGACGGTATTTGTGTTGCGAAAATCTATTGGCATTGCTAAACCTGAGTAGCTCAACTCTATATTGTGCTAGGATATTATACTCAAATAATTGTCAGGATACATTTTTATGATTCTTGAGGCGGTTGTGCTTAATGTCAAATCTGGCTTTGAGGGTGATTTTGAGATAGCTTTTAGAGAAGCCTCCAGTCTGATAGCGTCTATAGATGGATATTTATCTCACGAACTTCATCGCTGCACAGAAGTTCAAGGAAAATATCTATTATTGGTGAGATGGGAAAATTTAGAAGCTCATACCATTAGATTTAGGAAGTCCGCTGAATATCAAGAGTGGAAAAGAATGCTTCACCATTTTTACGATCCTTTTCCCATAGTAGAACATTTTGAGGAGGTGAAAATTAAACATTAACACAGACTCAATCAATTAGCCAGACAACTCTACATTCTGCAAATTAGCTGAATTAAACTAAAGCATTTAAAAGTGCCTGCAATTTGAGCTGAATTTCTGCTAGTTCTTTTTCGGGTTCGGAACCCGCCACAATACCAGCACCAGCATAAAGTATAGCCCGATCGCCATCGATTAAAGCCGATCGAATGCCGACGGCAAATTCGCCGTTGCCGGTGCGATCGATCCAGCCGAGGGGTGCTGCATACAAAGAGCGATCGCAGCTTTCGCATCCGCGAATTTGCTGTAGGGCAATATCTCTCGGTACGCCCGCCACCGCTGGCGTTGGATGCAGTTGGGATAAAATCTTTAATAAATGAATATCACGGGGAATTCTAGCCCTTATGGGTGTCCACAAATGCTGAATGTTTGACAGTTGCAGCAGCCTAGGAACCGGAGAAAAGTCGGGATTGATACCGAGACTCGACAGGCGATCGACTATAAAATCAATTACAACTCGATGTTCTCGAATATCCTTTTCGCTGTTGAGTAAACCTTTGCCTAAATTCGCATCTTCCGCTTCATTTTTCCCCCTCGGTGCGGAACCTGCTAAGGCATCTGTTACTAACTCATTTTTGTGAATGCTGATTAAGCGTTCTGGACTGGCACCGATAAAATTTTGACCTTGGCCGTTACTGGTGGAAAATACGTAGCAACCGGGATAAGTAAGGCGCAAGTTATTTAAGGAGTCTATTAAACTAAAAGGGGTTTTGGAAATGACATTTATGGCTTGGGATAAAACAATTTTACTGAAATATTGAGACTTGATAAATTCTAAAGCGGACTTGACAGATGTTTTGAATTGAGTGGCATCATTCACAGGAATTTGTTTTAAAAGTATCGAACTGTTTCTAAGAGAAGTTATTTTTTGGTAAGGGCGAGACGCAATTTTATCAAAATTTTGCCAAATATTATCCGTAACAATATTAATATTTATGTCGCAATTTATGATAGCATTTGCCACAATTGTGCAGCTATCTTTCAGGCGAGTAATCTGCCATTTTGGTAAAAAGACGGTACCAGGGGGGAAGTAACAATTGGTGGCGACATTCTCATCAAAAAAAGCAAAGCTACAAAAAAAGTGCGGCCCGCTGAAGGGCAAGCGTTCTGTACCGATGGCAATTGTTCGGGCAAGACAAGATTGAATAAAATTTTGAGCGAGGGCAAATCGCTCGCTTCCGGCTACTGTTAGATGGATGGCCGAATCTAGGGCGGCGATCGCAAAACTGTTGCCGGAAATCGGGTCTCTTTTTTCAAAGTAAAAGTGTCGCTGGCAAGGTTCGGAAATCTCTTGAAGTACAACTAGCGGATCGACGGGGGCAATCTCCTGAGAAATACTAACTATCTTTGTTTGATCTTTTTCCGTTAAAGACTGCTGGCAATCTAACAGAAACTGATGCAGTTGATTGCGGTCTTGTAAAAGATTAGCGCGGTGCGGTATTACTGTCATGAAAGCGAGAATAGCAGATTTGTCAGAAAGAGTGCGGTTTTGTCCCGCTAGAACCCCTATTTCGATCTAAGCACGGGAGGGCGATCGCAAAACATGACCTTTCGAGTTTCCCGGAAAGTTTGGGCTCGCTTGGGGCAGAAAACAGACGATCCTCTTCCAGGGCTTCCCCAACGCGCGATCGATCGAAACATTTAGACATAAAACTTTAAGATTGAGCGACTCAATCTCGGCTCTCATGCGATCGACCCCGCAGAGGTTTGCAGACGGGCATTACCGGGCGTGCGATCGCCCGCAAAGCCTCTCAACGGATGCCCCCCGCGCACTCAACCCGATACAGAGTAGAGTTTCTTCACCAATAAAATTGTAAAATTACTACGCTGCTATCAATTGAATCAAGTTTGTGTAATGACAACAAAGTTAATTGAACGTTCAAATAGTAAATTGTGGCTGGCGGCAATCAAGCCGCCCATGTACAGCGTTGCGGTGATTCCTATTTCAGTAGGAACTGCAATTGCTTTTGCCGAAACTCAAACGATTAATTCGTCAATTTTTTCGACATTTTTAATGTCAGCCATTTTGATTATAGCATGGCTGAATCTCAGCAATGATGTATTTGACTCAGAAACAGGCATCGATAAAAACAAAGCGCATTCTCTAGTTAACTTAACCGGAAATAAAACTTTAATTTTCGGGCTAGCCAATCTGTTTTTAGCAGTTGGAGTGTCGGGAATTTGCGCCATAAGCTGGTGGCAAAAAGACCCAACAGTAATTTTGCTGGTAGTTTTGTGCTGTGCTCTCGGCTACACTTATCAAGGGCCTCCGTTTCGTCTTGGCTATCAGGGTTTGGGAGAAATTATTTGCTTTTTCACCTTCGGGCCGCTAGCCTTGGCCGCTGCTTATTACAGTCAAACTCAAACTTGGTCTGCAACTAATTTAGCGGCTTCGGCAATCGTGGGAATTACAACGAGTATCATTTTATTTTGTTCCCATTTTCACCAAGTTGAGGACGATTTGGCAGCGGGTAAAAAATCCCCAATTGTTCGACTCGGTACGAAAAAAGGTGCCGAGTTGTTGCAGTGGCTATGCGGCAGCATTTATGTTTTGACTGTGGTATTTGTGGCTTTGGGAATGTTCCCAATTTGGACGCTGTTGATTTTTGGGAGTTTGCCATTTGCGATCGACCTTGGCCACCATGTCACAGACTATCACGACCAACCGGTAAAGGTCAGCAACTGTAAGTTTATCGCAGTTACGCTGCATTTTTCGAGCGGATTGCTGCTGGCGTTGGGGTTTGCTTTGTAGATCGGGCGATCGAAAATGCCGGTAAAATGGAGGTATGGTTTGCTAAGTTGAGGGAGTTCGTGGAGTTTGCAGAGTTGGGCGACTTCTCAAAATCTTCTTTAATTTAGCAATCCGTACCTCACATTGAATCGTATAATTGTCTATGGACAAATTTAATAATTATAACTTTCACTATTCCTTAACTGGCAACAAGAATCAGCCGACACTTTTATTTTTGCATGGATTCACGGGCAGCAGTCAAGACTTTAGCAGCGTCATTCCCTTACTTTCTAACAGTTATTGCTGCTTAGCAGTTGACCTTCCCGGCCACGGAAAAACCCAAGTCAACGGCGACGAAAGTTACTACAATATGTCAAATACTGCCCAAGCATTGATCCAGTTATTAAATGATTTACAAATAGACAAATGTTTGTTGTTGGGCTATTCAATGGGCGGGCGATTGGCACTTTACATGACATTACATTTTCCCGAAAGATTCGAGAAAGTAGTGTTAGAGTCAGCTTCGCCAGGATTGAAAACAGAAAAAGAGCGATCGCACCGCCGGGAAGCCGATTTACAGCTAGCACAAAAGCTGGAAAATAGCAACATTAAAGATTTTTTATTCAACTGGTACGATCGCCCTTTATTCAAATCTTTAAAAAACTCTCCCCACTTCGACAAACTCATAGAAACCCGCTTAGCAAACAATCCCTTAGAATTAGCCAAATCTCTCCGCAATATGGGAACCGGCAACCAGCCCTCTCTCTGGGGAAAACTGGCACAAAATCAAATCCCTCTCCTCTTGCTAGCGGGAGAATATGATGATAAATTTACAACTATAAATACCGAAATTGCCAAATTGTGTCCGGCCGCCCTTCTGGAAATTGTACCAAAAGCTGGTCACAATATTCATTTTGAAAATATTGATAAGTTTGGATCAGTTGTGAGACAATTTTATGATTAATTAAAAAACCCATGCTTTATCAATTCGAGTTTCGCACTTATCAGCGAAAATTTAAGCGTCCACTGCAAACAAGTCACGGCATTTGGGATATTCGCTCGGGAATTATCCTGCGACTTGTGGGCGAAAATAATCAAATTGGTTGGGGAGAGATTGCCCCTTTGAGTTGGTTTGGTTCCGAAAGTTTTGAGCAAGCTTTAGATTTTTGTAAATCGCTGGCGACTAATATTTCAGAAGAGACGATTTTCTCTATTTCGGCTGAATTGCCTGCTTGTCAATTTGGATTTGAGTCAGCACTATCAAACGAGCAAAATTCACCCCCCCCAGCCCCCCCTTGCCAAGGGGGGGAGAAAAGCGAAAATTTAACTTACTTTTGCCAAGAGGAGGAGAAGAGGCTGAGTCAGTACAGCGGTTTATTGCCCGCAGGAGAAACAGCTTTGCAGGCTTTGCAAGTGCTTTGGTTAGACGGATATCGCACGTTTAAATGGAAAATTGGTGTTGCTGCAATTGAGGAAGAATTAAAGATTTTTCAGCAGCTAATGCAAGCAATGCACAATTTGTGCGATCGCGAAAAAGCATTTTTGCGCTTAGATGCCAACGGGGGACTCAGTTACTCGGAGGCTAAAACATGGCTGCAAGCTTGCGACGAGGTAAAAGCAACTCCCGATTTTTCTGCAGACATTGAATTTTTGGAACAGCCGTTGCCCGTAACACAGTTTCAGGAAATGGTAGAATTGAATGCTATTTATGCAACTCCGATCGCCCTTGATGAATCTGCAGCCAACCTCGATCGCATTCAAGAGTGCTATAGCCAAGGCTGGCGGGGTATTTTCGTCATTAAACCTGCGATATGCGGTTCTCCATCCCAACTGCGAAAATTTTGTCAAACTCACAATATAGACGCTGTTTTCTCATCAGTATTTGAAACAGAAATCGGCAAACAAGCAGCATTAAACTTAGCAACACAATTGTCTTTAAATAAGAGAGCACTCGGCTTCGGCACCGATTGCTGGTTCGACGACAATCATTCGATTTTAGATTTTAGATTTTAGATTTTAGATTTTAGATTACTCCCACGACTAAATCAAGCGGGTTAGGTAATTGTTTTGAATCCAAAAACTTGGTGAAAGCATCTATGGCAACAAATCTCACAGTAAATATTCTGGATATCAAGTCTGGCTTGCCCGATAACTGGCTTATCGGTTGTGACAGTCGCGAATTTGCCCGAATTGTCGATCGGGTATTTCTTGAAATCACCCAAAATCCCGCACAAAAAACACCCCCAAAAATTTGCCTCGCCGAACCAGAACCCGTGCAATTTCTTGCCAGTTTCACCGCCGCCCGCGCCGCCAAAGGCCCCATTTTTCTCTGCAATCCCAACTGGGTAAAACCCGAATGGGAACAAGTCTTTGATTTAGTCCAACCAGACATATTTTTAGGACAATATCCGCTTCCCAAAAATTCCCATATCCCAGTCCGCGAAGGCGGACTTCGTTTGTATAGCCGCGAATTCCATTCGTCCGGTAAAAGCGGTTTTGATACGATCATGATTCCCACCGGCGGTTCGTCGGGAAAAATTCGTTTTGCCATCCATACTTGGGAAACGCTAACAGCATCAGTACAAGGTTTTCAACAATATTTTCAAGTTGACCAAATCAACTCATTTTGCGTTTTGCCCTTATATCATGTCAGCGGTTTAATGCAATTCATGCGTTCCTTTACTACCGGAGGAAAACTCGCTATTCAGCCATTTAAAGAATTAGAAAGTGGTAAAAAAAGCGACATAGAACCAGAAGAATTTTTCATTTCTTTAGTTCCAACTCAACTGCAACGGCTGCTGCAAAACCCAGATACAGCTAATTGGCTGGGACGGTTTCGGGCCGTACTTTTGGGTGGTGCCCCCGCGTGGCCGGAACTTTTAGAAACAGCTAGAAACTATCAAATCAAATTAGCGCCCAGTTATGGCATGACCGAAACTGCCTCGCAAATTGCTACACTAAAACCCCAAGATTTTCTCGCTGGCAATAACAGTTCCGGTAAAATTTTACCGCACGCTAAAATAACTATTCGCAGTGCCAAGGGCGATATTTTGTGCGATAATCAAATCGGAAATATTGTAGTAGATGCTAAATCTTTGGCGTTGGGTTATTATCCTAAAAATTTTGGCGATAGCGAATATTTCCAATTAGACGATTTGGGATTTTTTGATAAAAATAACTACTTAAATATCGTCGGACGCAGCAGCGACAAAATTATCACAGGCGGAGAAAATGTATTTCCGGCGGAAGTTGAAGCCGTTGTGCGATCGACTAATTTAGTTGCCGATATTGCTGTAATTGGCTTGCCAGACAAAGATTGGGGTCAAGTCGTTACGGCTATATACGTTCCCGCTAATTCCGAAGTTACTGTCAAAAATCTGCAAGCGGCACTAGAAGATAAGTTGAGCAAGTTTAAGCGACCGAAATATTGGGTAATCGTCGAACAATTGCCGCGCAATTCTCAAGGCAAAGTCAATCGAGAACAATTGCAAGAAATTGCGCTCAAATATCAATAATTATTAGGCGATCGCAATCAATGCAGAAGGCAGAATTTCTCATGCTTATTTCCGCCTCCTGACAACAGTCAACAGTCAACAGTCAACAGTCAACAGTCAACAGTCAACTGACTAATTACGACAAACCTAACAGCCTTCTCGTCTTCTCTGCTTCTTGTCTTTGAACATCCACAAACTTCAACATTCGGTAAACTACCTCTATTTGGGGCAACTTAATACCTGCTTGCTGCGCCACCCGTATCGGATTACCAAAAATCGCCTCAACTTCCAGGGGCCGCGATTCATCATAATCGATTTTCATGCTCGTGCGGTAAGGCTTCATTTTCTGAGTGTATTCGAGCATCTGTGGGATAAAGTCATCGGGAATAATGCGATCGCAACTTTTGGCGCCCGCTATCACTTCCCCCATCATTTCCTTGACTAAAATCAGAGTATCGGGATTAGCCATCAGTTCGTCAGTTCTCGCATCCAACACTACAGACAGCCCGTTATAAGGAATATTCCAAACCAGCTTTTTCCACCTTGATAATAGCAAATCTTCGCTCATTTTAATAGGAATATGAGCACGTTTAAAATCCTTAGCAATTTGGTGCAATCTATCAGTAATACCAATTGCTTTGTAGTCCTGGGCATATTCTCCCAGGGTGATAGTGCCGTAATCTAGGTGGCAGATGTGACCGGGCCCAACTTTATAAGAGCAGAGAAAACACAGCCCGCCAACCACTCGTTCTGCACCAACAATTTTAGCTACTTCCGGTTCGACATTCAATCCGTTTTGCAATACTAAAACCGTCCCGTTATCCTTTAATAAAGGAGGCAAAATTTGGGGCAAAAAGTGATTTTGAGTTGTTTTCAGCGCTACAATTACTACGTCGCACTTAGGCATTTTATGCGTGTTGTGGTAGGCGCGGACGTGGGGGAGGGTGAAGTCGCCTTCGGGAGACTCGACAATCAAACCGTGTTTTCTGACCTGATCGTAATCGCTGCGTAGCAAAAAATTGACTTCTAAACCTGCTTGTTGCAGTCTAGCACCGTAGAATCCGCCTAAAGCTCCCGTCCCCACAATGGCATAATTGCGATTTGACATAATATCAAAAAGTCAGAAATAATATCAACAAAACAGAAATTTGACTGTCATACCCTGCTATTATTTAAAGATAGAACTAATTTGAAATCTCAATCTCAAATTTCCTCATCCACTGCATCAAGTCTTCAGATAGCTGTTTTCGAGCTCGGCTAACTGCATCAATGCACACGTGCTTAGTAAGAGCTTTAGCAGCGCTTCTTCCTGCAACTTCCCCCGAAAATACTTGATAGGCAATTTCAAATTCATCGCCAGTAACTTGTTTCGGCATCAATTGAATCATCAGCCGATCGCCCGCAAACATGGGGCGATAAAAATCTACACTAGCATGAATTATGGGAAAGGCAACCTGGGGATTGCTGAAAAATGCTTTGAGATTGATTCCCGATGCTGCTAGAGATGCCTCGTAAGCTTCGTGGCACATCGCCAAAACGTTAGCAAAGTAAACGACTCCAGCAGCATCGGTATCTTGAAAGCGAACAGTGCGGGTGTAAGTGAAAGGCATTTGAGGTAGTAACGGCGATCGCAAATTCGATCGCAATTTTACCAACCATCATATCGGTAAAACCGCACTTTTGGAGAAGTTGTCAGCTAAGTAAGTAGGCGCTAATTTTTTATATTGTAAAATTCGCCCTCCTCACTCCTCCCCTTTCTTTCTTAACCTTTGTTCTTAATCAACATCACGTCTATAATCTTGAGGGCAATATCTTCGGAAAGCCCCAATGCACTGTAAAGATCGTTCAAAAGTTGTTCTTCTTCTTCTGAAACCTCGCCATCTGCTAAAGCGATATCAGTTGTGACAGCAAAAACAGTTTCTTTAAGTTCGTCGGGAAGCGTGGCCAAAGCAGCATTAAACAGTACCTCAACTCCTTGCCGTTGCAGAATCATCAGCAGGCGATCGAGCATTTTTCTCATCACGTCATCCGGATAACTGCGGAACAGTTGCATCCGAGATAGCGTCATGCTAATCGCTTTACTTTCGCTGTCATTGATGTAACCGTCGGCTGCTACGGCAATTAGCGCGATCGCCGCAAATGCTTCGGCAGGCCCTAACGTTACGTCCGTTTCTTGACGAGTCTGCGATACTTTATCAAATAAACCCATGATATTTTCCTCATTATTTAGTGGTCGATTTATGGAGTCAGGATGGGTTCTGGCTCTGGAGGTTTCTTTGGGGATTTTGATAATTATATCAAATTGTGTTAGTTATTTATTATCAATTAAATTATGAAAAACTTAAGAATTTTTCTTTCGCCCTTTGGCGCTGCAATGGCGGGTGTATTCAGCTCATGAATTCCCTTCCCATATTTCAGGTAAAACCCGCCCTCGCAGCGCAGACGATCTACTTGTGAAAAACGGCTAAATCTGCTTTCAGGAAATCAACAAACTGCCGCGCAGTCCTGCCCGATCGCCCATTGCGGCGAGTTGCCCATTCTTTAGCTCGGTGATCCAAATCCTCGGGAGCGAGTTTGATTCCAGCAAGTTCTGCGAGATGTCGGACAATTGTTAAATAAGTGTTTTGATCCGCCGGCTCAAAAGTTAAAGTCAAGCCAAATCGATCGCTAAAGGAAAGTTTTTCCTGCACAGTATCCCAAGCGTGAACTTCATCTCCGTCGCGGGGGCGAGGCCTGTCGTCAAAAAACTCTCGAATTAAATGCCTGCGGTTAGAGGTAGCATAAACTACCACATTTTGAGAGCGAGCAGTTACATTCCCCTCCAAGACAACTTTCAGAGCTTTAAAAGCATCGTCATCTTCCTCAAAGGAAAGGTCATCCACAAAAATAATAAACTTTTGAGGAACTCCCCGCAACTGCTCGACAATTAGCGGCAAATCTTGCAAATCCGATTTAGATACTTCAATCAAACGCAGATTGCGAGCTCCAAATTCATTTAATAGCGACTTCACCAAAGAAGACTTGCCCGAACCGCGGCTCCCGTACAGTAAGACGTGCAAAGCCGGATAACCTGCCAACAAAAACTCCGTATTCTTCACCAGAGCATCCCGCTGCCAATCGCAGCAAACCAACTCTTTTAAAGTTATGCCATCGGGATGCGAAATACTTGCCAACTCCCCTCCCCGCCACCTAAAAGCGCGATATTCGGCAAACAAACCCGTGCCAAACTGTCGGTAATAAACTGCCAAAGATTCCGCCGCGCTCGACCATTTTTCTAGTTTCCCGTGCAGCGGCAAATCTCCCTGTTCTGCTACAGTTTCTGAAGGCCAAATCGGAGGCACTGCGTCAAGTTGACCCGCTACCCGCACCCACTTGCTCAACTGTTCGCTGCTGCATTCGTAAATATTTTGCAGCACTTGTAAATCATGTCGGGCGGCCTCCACCAAAGCGGGGGGCAAACTTGCAAAATCTGTTTGCTGTGCTCGGCGTGAAAAGGGGTTTTCGTCTTTGAGAATTTCGGAAATCAGAGAATCTTTCCAGCTTAAATTTTTAGCAGCCTGAACTTTGAACCAGTTCCCGTAAGCTACCTGACATTCCAAACCGCTGACTTCGCTGTGGTGAAGGGCTTGCAGCAAATCGAGAAAAGCTTGACCTGCGGGGCTTTTGAGAACTGATTGATACAGCAGCAGGGATGCTGCTTGGCGCTGGAGGTAACGGATTTGGGCGATCGCAGCAGAAGTTAGGGCTGACATAATGGCAATTGTATAACAGTTACATATCCTGACTGGCTTTAATAAATTTTCTAACAATTCGTGACACTAATTGCAGGCCGCGCTGTATAAATTTAGATGCAAAGAGTGAAATCGGGAGGATTAAAAATGAATTTAGGTACAGCAGCGGCGATCGGCTACGGCATTTTAACACTGGTTGGCGGCATCATGGGTTATATCAAGGCCAAAAGCCAAGCCTCGCTCATTTCGGGCTTGATTAGTGGTTCGCTGCTAATTTTTGCCGGCACCGCCCAGCTTATGGGACAAAGTTGGGGTTTAACATTAGCAGCAGCCATCTCCGCTGTTTTAGTAATAGTCTTTATTTTACGGCTTGTAAAAACTCGCAAATTCATGCCAGCCGGGATGCTCATTCTAGCTAGTTTGGCATCTTTGGGCGCGATCGTTTACGAAATCAGCGGTCAATATCAATAGTCATTCGATTTTAGATTTTAGATTTTAGATTTTAGATTAACTCCCCAGCCTTGAGTGGGAGGTTGAACTAAAGTCTAATTTTTTTATTTTCATGACGTAATTACGGGACTTGTATCTATTTTTAGCAAGACTTACGCAAAAAGTGGTTTAACGCGCGAATTATAGGGCTAAGGTGCGGTGTGCATGGAGCCGTAAATAATTAATTAGGTTCGGCGTAAGTCCTGTTTGCGTGAATTCAGCAGTTAGGAGTCAGTAATTAGTAGTTAAAACACTAATTACTAACTCCTAATTACAAATTGCCAATTACTAATAACTAACCACTAATGATTGATGACTGCATCAATATACTGCTGAACTTCCCTGAGTTGCTGCCGCTGGCATTCGATCCACTCTTTTTCCGCCGCTCGCTGTTCCGGCGTCTCTTTCTGATACCGCGCCTGCTTATATAAAAAATTATTGTAGAATTTAATCGCTTTTTCAACGGTTTTAATTGCAAGTTTCATGCGCTCTTCAAAAACAGCTAGAATCACATTATCTAGGATTAAGCCAATCACTTTACAGAACTCTTCAAAATCGACCAAAGTAATTCCGAGATTGCTTTTATGAACGAGAGTTTCTACAGGTTCTTTCAACGTATCTTTAAAACTCTTCATATAAGAATCCGGCAAATATTTCAGTGGCTCCGTAAACTTAGATACAATCTCTCCCCCTATTGATTGTAGTCGCTCTCTAAATTTAGATTGACTGTTGAGGTCGAAGCAGTCAATACAAACTTCAATTTTTTCTATATCAATAGATTGTAATTCTTTAAAAATTAAACTCAGTTCATTCTCCATAATTAAACTGACTCGCTCTGCCTGGGAATCCACTTCATTACGTAACTCTTTGTGCAAATTCTCTTTGTCAAAAAAACCAATAGCATCTCTTTGAAATAGTTGAGGGTTTTTATCCCACAAAAACCACTGAGTTTTTAACTTGGTCGCCTTGTCGCTCCAAGATTTGCGAACTTTAACAACAGCATCATATTTGCCCTGTTTTCCTAAACTGCGAATTCTCACATCGCATCCGCTTAGTTCGCCAATTTGCTCCCAGACATCAACAGGAGATGCTCCAGCAATTCTCGGCTTGCTATTCCAGACATCCTCAGCCTGAGATACATCTTTGAAACATACCTGAAGTAGCCCCTTGAGTCTGATGGCAGATTGCTTAATTTCGTCAATACAAGGTTCCACATCTAAACTGAGTTGGGTAGCTGACTGTTTAATCTCCACGGATTGATATTCGTCTGCCAACAATCGATCGCTAAACAGGGTAATAGCCTGGAATGCCTTGAGATACTCATTCATTTCCTTTAATCCCTCGTTTCCCTAAACAGCATACAATACAGAACATCTGCCTTTTTGAATGGAAACTGAGTCACCACATGGATTATATATTCACTCCTGCAACTCAGGCGCGACTCAATAGTGGCAACCTTGTACAGCCTGCTGCCAAAACAGGAAAATTGCTCCCGGCAGCTAGAGATCCGGTGACAGGGGAGTTTGTGGAGCTTGCAAAAATTTTTTATCAATCAAGAAGTGAAACTCTATCCGATCGCGGAGTTATAGGATTGCTCGCACAGTTAGCCGGAGGTGGGCCCATACAGCCGCTGGTAGCTCCCGTGTACGTGACACTGGCGCCGCTGCAGGTTGCTCAAACTCATCAGGGGTTTCAAAAAATATACAGAATGCTTAACTGTCTGAAAATTAATTTGGCAGTGATGCAAGCGACTGCTGCTGTCATTGGTATTGGCACTGTATCGAGCACAGTTTTGTCCGCAGTAAACCTCAACCAAGTATTAAAAATCCGAGAAGAGGCAAAGCACCAGAAGCTAAAAATTAAAGACGGATTTATCGATCTCAGACACATCCTCAAAGATAGGGGAGTAGAGGTGATCCAGCAGATTTTTAAGGTGGCTCACGACTCTAGTTTTGAAATGCACCGCCAGAAACTGGTTAACGGTTACGAGATTTTTTCTAAAGCTATCAAACGCTGTCAGTCAGCCCTGACAGTGCCAGATATTAAACTTCGGAATTCCGAAATTAATAGCGGGCGGGATATGCTGTTTGAGGCTTTAAAAATTTATGATAATCCTAGTTTGTTGGAGGGGCTGTCTTCTGCTGGACAGCTCAGGCAAATGGAATGTGTTTGGGCGATCGAGCAGGCGATCGGGGTCACGTTTCAGTTGCAGCGGGCCTACAAGATGGTGAGCGATCGCCTGCTGGAACTCCAATCAAAAATTTGTCAAAATCTTCTAACTGTTGTTAAAGGATGTCAATCCGAACCCGAACTAGATTTTTTATTTCCTGAAGTTACTAGGATTCTCGGTCATGATTTAAGTGTAATAGAATTTTGGCAAAATGAGGTTGATTGGATGCAAACTTTGTCTCCAAAAGAGCAGCACCAGTTAGCTAGTTTAGATAAACTCACCGGCGAGAGTTTAAAAAGCAGCGTGTACACTACATTCGCGGTATTAGCTGCGGAACCTTCACTTTATGAAAGTTTAAAGCAAAAGTCTCACTTTCTATCCTTGCGCGACCAGCTAACCTTCGCTGTGTCGCCGGAAATCCGCCGGAGATACGAATTTTATGTCAGCCAGCAGGCGATCGCTACGGGCTATCAAGCTTTAGCTGCCTCGAATTGGCAAGAAATATCCGATTTAACTGTGGCTAACCTCTACCACTTTTTTCAAATCCGAGAGGAAGCAACTGAAAATTATCCAACTGAGGACGAATTAGAAACGCCTTATTGGCACTTTCCCCAAACCTTAAAAAACGAGCTTAATCTTAGGAATTAAATGACCCGTGACTAATGGATACTGTTGACTGTTGACTGACTTCTTCAGTCCTGCACACAAGTTTTCAATTGTTACACTATCTGTAGTAGTAAGGTACGCACTTCGCACCCTACAAGTATAGTCTGTGCGTCAAGGACTATTTTTCCTTCTTTCTTCTTCCTTCTTTCTTCTTCCTTCTTCCTTCTTCCTTCTTCCTTCTTCCTTCTTCCTTCTTTCTGATTACCTCAGCCACAACTTAATAGTATTGTCTTTAGAACCGCTAGCAATAGTTTTGCCATCAGGACTAAAAGTCACCACATAAACCTCATCGGAATGTCCCGTCAAAGTATTCAGCAATTCTCCGGTAGCAAAATCCCAAACTTTAATAGTTTTATCCTTGCTCCCGCTCGCAATAAACTTCCCGTCCGGACTGATAGCAACCGAGACAATATCGTCAGAATGTCCCTGGATAGAGCGAATTAAATCTCCTGTTTCGATATTCCAGATTTTAATACTTTCATCGTAGGAACCGCTAACAATTGTCTTGCCGTCCGGGGTAACAGCAACCGACCTCACCGCGTCGCCGTGTCCCTCAATAGTTTTGAGCAACCTCCCCGTTGCTACATCAACAACTGTAATTTTTTTATCCTTAGAAGCGCTAACCAAACTTTTTCCATCGGGAGTGAAAGCAACAGAATAAACAAAATCTGTATGGTCGGGAAAATTCTGAATCAAACTGCCAGTTGCTGCATCCGAAATCTTCGTGGTTTTGTCTCCGCTACCGCTAGCAACAAGCTGTCCGTCCGGGCTGAGAGCGACAGACCACACAGAAGCAGTGTGGTCGAGACTGCGAATCACTTGCCCTGTTTTCAAATCCCACAGCATGACTCGCCAAAAACCGGTTCCAGTCGCCAGTTTCGTACCGTTTGAGTCAAAAGCAACCGACCAAATAGTGGAGGAATCTCCTGGAAAAGTGCGGATCGACTTGCCTGTAGCTAAATCCCAAATTTGGATGGTTTTGTCTTTAGAACCGCTGGCTAACATTAAGCCGTCTGGACTGAAAGCAACAGACCCAACTGCATCTGAATGCTGAGCGAAATTTTTGACTTTGGCGTTCTTCCACCGCAGACCTGCTTGGCACTGTTCCTGTAACTCCTGAGCGGACGCATAGCTGCTGGAAGTGTTGGCAATTGTTGGTATTTGGCTGATGCAGTCTTCATAATTGCTGGCTTTATAGAGAGCGGCAATTTGATTGAGCTGTTGGGATTCTTTCTGGGCTCGCTGCTCCCATTCTTGCCACTTGAGATATCCATAAAGTCCGCCGATCGCAGCTAAGATAGCCGCAATTGTTGCCCCGGCGAGATAAGGATTGAATTTGCGAGTTTCTTTGGGGACAAGTGCTGCTGGGCTGGCGATCCTCTCCGTTGGCGTAGCCCCCGTAGGGGCGGGCTGCGCTAACGAGAAATCGGTTTTTCCGTTCAGATTTACCTGCGAGGATACCGCCGGACTTGCCTGCAATTCGAGTTGAGGGGCGCTGCTGGCTGGTGGCCCACTGGGGTTGCGGTGTCCCTCCAAAACTGTGGAGATCGCCTTGTACAATTTAGCAAATAAAGATTTAGGAATGACTAATTCTTCGATTTTCGCGGCATCTTCGTCGGTAAGGCCTAAAACTTGCTGCAAGCGTTTTAATTCGTCGCGAGTTTCCTGAGAAAAGGGATATTCTTGCTGCATTGCTTCTTGCAGTGATTGTTCGTAGCGTTCGCCTTTTTGCCTGTATTTCCGGTAAGGGTTCAATACCTCATCTTCGATCGCCTCTGCTTCTTCTGGCAGCAATTCCAAACTGACGCGCAGTTCATCTAATATTCTACGACCGACGACTGTAATATCACCCCGGCTGCTGCTGCGCCGATCGACTTCTTCGCGATATATTGTCAGCTTGGGAATCCGCGCCCGCGAGCGATCGCCAATTTTCCTCAAATCGGCTAAAGCTTCCGCCGCCGACTGGTATCTCTCCCGAAAATCGTAGCGCACCATATTGTCCAAAACATCGGCCAGCGCTTGGGAACACGTGGCTAAATGCCGCCAAACAATTTCGCCTTTATTAGAATTTTTCAAATCCCGCAGTTTCGGCAAATCGTAAGCCGGCAAACCCGTCATTGCTTGGATGCCAATCATTCCCAAAGCGTAGATATCGCTGTTGAGTTGCGGGTTGTATTGAAATTGTTCGATCGGCATATATTCCAGCGTGCCAATCCGCACAGTTACCGGCGCTTGTCTTTGAGCGATGTGAATTTCTTTCACCGAGCCAAAGTCGATTAAAACTAACTTGTTATCTGAATAGCGACGGATTAAATTTGCCGGTTTAATATCTCGGTGAATTACTCCCTGTCCGTGTACAAACACTAAAATTTCTAACAGTTCCTTCAGCAAAGAAATCATTTTTTCTTCGCTCAGAGGCTTGCCCGGTACAATCTCGGTTGATAGCGAGTGACCGGCAACAAAGGATTCAACTAAGAAAAATTCTTCATTTTCTTCAAAATAAGCGAATAGCTGAGGAATTTGGTCGTGTTGACCGAGCCTTTCTAGAACTTCTGCTTCTTTTTGAAAAAGACGGCGCGTAGTATTAATTAATTTCGGTTCGGTGGTACCGGGACGCAGGTGCTTGACAAAGCACTGCGGTTCTCCCGGACGGCGAATATCTTTTGCCAGATAGGTTTGTCCAAATTCTCCTGTTTCTATGACTTCAATGATTTGATAGCGTCCATCTAAAAGTTGGCTCACCATGATAATAACGCAGCCTTTTTTTGGTTGATTTTCGCAAGAAACAGTTGCACTGTTGAGTCACTTGTCTTTGAGTTTCGCTCCCTAAATCCTCCTTTTTCAGGGGTTTGAGGGGAGCGAAAGAATGCTCTTGTCCCACCCCCTCCTCCCCTTTTTTTAGGGGTTTGGGGGGAGCAAGGAGCTAATCCTTCTTCCTTGTTCCTTCTTCTTTCTTCCTTCTTCCATACTTTATTTTTTCAACATCTGCAAAGCTTGATATCCTAAAAAGAAAAAACCGAAAGCACCAAGTACGGCTATCCCGTTCGCCAACACATCGACTGTCACAAATTCGCCCATTCCAATATCCTCTGACAACTGATATCTATCCTCGGCTTTTCGGTCGCTGTATGGGTGAGGGGTCTTACCCCTCGCTGCGAGCGAGCCGAAAGATGCTCACAAATTATAGCAAAAGAGGCGGTCAAAATAACTTTTCGGGCGATCGACTAGCTTTTTGTTTTAATATTTTTTAATATTTAGGGAGACAAATCGTGTACCGAAAATTTGAGGTCTGTTCGCTTTGATATTGTTAACCCTGCTAATTTTTTCTCTGATTGTAAGTAGAGCTTACACTAAGAACTTGCGCCGATCAGTGGAAAATGCGCCTCGAACCGACAGAAGTTTGGCTAAGCTGTCACCGGAGTCCGCCGCGCAGTTCCCTAAATTTTCGGTAATCGTACCAGCATACAACGAGGCAGAGAATATTCGGGATTGCGCGATCGCCATTTTGGAGAGTACACCGCTGTCTGTGGACAACCTAGAGGTTTTGATTGTAGACGATCGATCGACAGACGACACACTAGCGATCGCGCAAACCCTGCAACAGCATCTCAACGACCCCCGGCTTAAAATATTAGCAGGTCAGCCGCGACCAACCAACCAATATTGGGCGGGCAAAAACTGGGCCTGCGCCCAAGCTGTTCAAATAGCAACCGGAGACTTCTTATTATTTATCGATGCCGACGTGCGACTCAAACCGGCGGCGATCGAAACCGCTATCGCCACAGCCGAAAGCGAGAAAATAGACTTATTTACCTGTATGCCAGCGCTGGTTTGTGAGTGTTTTGCCGAGTGGTTAGTGCAGCCGTTAATGTTCAATCACCTAGCAGTTTGCTTCGACTTCACCGCCGTCAACGATCCCTCGAAAATAGACAGTGCTTTTGCCGGCGGGCCGTTCATATTATTTAGGCGATCGGGCTACGAAAAAATAGGAGGTCACGAAGCAGTTGCCGGCGAAATTGTGGAAGATGTGGAATTAGCTAGGCGCATCAAACGTGCGGGTTTAAAGCTCGGACTTTATTCCGGGTCAAATTTGGCATCCGTGCGGATGTATCGGTCTTGGAACGCATTGTGGGAAGGCTGGACAAAGAATCTGTATCTCGGCGCTAACCGCAGTTGGGGCATGATGGTTTACATGGCCGCAATTATGTTTTTTATTTATCCTCTGCCGTGGTTGGCATTAGCTATTTTGCTGGCAAAGGGGGACTTCGCAGAAATTCTGGCAATCAGCAATTACGAATTACCAATTACCAATTACCAATTGCCAATTACCTGGTTAACTATCTGTTTATCCGTAATCGTAATTTGGCAGCATTACACTTTGCGCCGCTTGGGTGCCGAAATTTCTGAATGTCCGACGAAATACTGGTGGTTGGGAGGTTTCGGAGGTGCGTTAGTGGCGGCGATGGCGATCGGTTCTGCGATTAAAACTGAAACTGGTTGGGGGTGGACTTGGCGCGGTAGAGCTTTGCAAATTAAGAGTTAATTAAGACTTGCATATGGGCAGGCAAGATGCCCACCCCTCAAAAAATTAACTCCTTGTGGAACAGGCATCTTGCCTGTTCTTAAAAATCATCTAAAATGTGAGTTATAGAAGACAGAAGGCAGAGCTAATCATAACATCCGTTACATCCGTTACAGAATCCGTTGCCGAACTTCCGCGTATACAAAAGCAGGTACGCGCTTGTAAGCAGGCGTGCCCGATCGCCTTTCAATTTCCGGGTGAAAAATCACATTAACTTCAGGATAAAACATCAAAGCAGCACCCTCACGAACCGCCCCGTAAATTACCTCGACATTTTCCATTTTCCCCACATTTCCCTGCACCGTCACGCGCTGATGTTCTTGCAAACCCGCGCTTTCTGCATCGGCACGATTCATCAAAATGCAGTTGCGGTGCGGCATTCCCCGATACTTGTCCTCAATTTTGTAGACGACAGTATTATGCTGAGAATAGCTGCGTCCCGTCATCAATGCCACAACTAAACCTCGCACCGATTCGGGTACTCCAAACTCTTGAGGTTGCGGTAATTTCAGCTTAGGTAAAGGCGCGACAAACATCTTCGCTTTCCCAGACTCTGTAGGAAATTTAGGTTCTGTAAAAATGCGACCGCTGATGGTGAATTCCTCTTTTGTTTCATCAATTGTCGCTATTTTTTCATAGCCCGGAATAGTTTTAGCAATCAATTGCCGAACGTATTTTGTGTCTTGAAGTTGGCGCCAATCAACGGGAAAATCGCCGTGAATTCTGCTGGCTAATTCCGTCAAGAATTCTACCTCGGGAATCAGATCGGCATTTTTGAGATGAGTTTCACCCTCATCATTTAAACGCACAAAATTATTCCCGGCTTCCACCGTTGTTTTGTGGGGATTTTCAAAGCGATTCAGCACGGGAATCACAATTGTATTGTGCTTTGCCAATCCGTGAAAATGCCCTAAGTTCGGTTTGGTTGCGAGGTAGATAACGGTTTCAACATTGGCTAAAGCCTGTTTGGCCTGAGTTGAATCTGGATTCGCCCCGTACAAATTACCGCCCAGACAGATCAGCGTATCGACTTTGCCTGCATCTGCTGCTTCAATGAGCGATCGAGTGTCGTAGCCCTTAACAGGACTGAGGGGACGATTCAATAACTTTTCTAAAGCTTGTTGAATTTCTTTTTTCAGCTTTACAGTCACGCCCATAGAGCCGAATCCTTGGACGTTTGAGTGTCCTCTGACGGGCATTAATCCCGCCCCTTCTTTCCCAACATTTCCCGTCATTAAGGCCGTGTTGGCGATGCTGAAAACATTATCTACACCGTTATCGTGTTGGGTAATTCCCATCGCCCAACCGAAGACAACCCGCTGGGACGTGCCGATAATTGTGGCGGCCGCCTCAATTTCTGCTTGGGAAACTCCGCAGGTTTTAGTAATACTTTCCCAAGAGGTTTCGCGGGCGTGCTGTACTACTGCTTCCCAGCCTTCTGTATGAGCTTGCAAGTATTTTTTATCCAGCAATCCTTGTTCGATTACAGATTTTTGAATACCGACAAATAGCGCCGTATCGCTACCGGGAATTGGTTGCAAGTAGAGCGAGGAAATATCGGAACCGGGGATGAGAGACTTGACGGGAAATGCGGGAGAACCAAACTTGACTAACCCGATTTCCATCACCGGATTGATTACAATTATTCTACCGCCTTTGTCGCGAATTTTAATTAACTCGTTCATCAAGCGGGGATGGTTGTAGGAAGAATTGCTGCCCGCGAGCACGACGCAATCTGCTTCCTTCAAGTTTTCTAGACTCACTAACGAGGTGCGGGTAGCAAACATTTCGCTTAACCCGATGGTCGAGGGAGCGTGGCAGAGATCGGAACAATCTGCTAAGTTATTGGAACCCATCGCCCGCATCATCAATTGCAGCAGAAAAGCGGCTTCGTTGGAAGAGCGGCCGGAACTGTAAGATGCGACTCTTTCGGGGGTTTTGCGAAAAGCAGCTTCGGCAATTTGATAAACTTCTTCCCAAGAAATGCGATCGTAATGAGATGAACCAGCCCGCAAAATCATCGGAAAACTCAGCCTTCCCAACCTATCGGCTTCCATTGAAGTTAATTGCTGAAGTTGTGCAATACTCTTCTTTTCAAAAAATTGAGTTGAGATAGCCGGCTTGATTTCAGCGGAGATTGCTTCGACGCTTTTCATGCACCGCTGAAGTTTTTCGCCCTCTTCATTTGTAAAACCTCCTTTCTGCCCGCCAGTGCCCCAAGAACAGGACAAACAAGCACTTTTGTGCAGCAAAGTTTTCCAAAGTTTCGGCCCTTCCGGGGACAATGTATGTTTTGCCCAATATTCTATTATGGGCAAACCGCCACCTATCTCTGGTGTTTCCTCGTTTGTCTCGCTGAATGGCGGGATTGGGTGGACATTTGGGGAGTTGACATCCATGCGGTTTACCTTTTGTTTGTATTGCGGATTGATGTGGCGGGCGAAGCGCCAAAGAAGTTAAGTTTATTACTAGAATTTTACCGCAAATTTACAACCTAAAACACCAGTCAACACATATATTTTTTAATCTAAATTCAACTACCGGTTCGCAGTCAGGAATGCAAGTCCTTATTCATCCACAGAGAGAGGACTGAAGTCCTCACTACAAACAGGGTTTACTTCCTCTTATTTAACGCCTGCTTCCCAAACCCAAGACAAAGCAGTCGATCGCCCTCAGCAACATTCGGGTCATTCTGCAAATAATCTCCCAACCACTCGCAACTGCGAGCAATGATATTATTTAGTTCCAAATTCTCCACAGGCAACAGAATTACAGTCCTATCCCTACTAGCAAAACCCAGAGTTTTGCTATCAGAACTAAAAGTAACGCTCAACACGCGATCGCTCGATTCCAAAGTCTTAGATAGCAGCGCCTTCTTGCCGTCAAAATCCCACAGCTTAACAGTATTTCCCCCACTCGCCGCCGCAATCAACTTGCCGTCGGGACTAAAACTCACGCTTTCTACAGTATCGCTGTGGTCGAGTTTTTCAGTTAAATTCGCCACCTTTCCATCAAACCCCCACAAGTAAACTTTTTTGTCAGCGCAAGCCGCAGCAATAGTCTTGCCATCGGGACTGAAACTCACATTTTTAACGCTGTCCCGGTGGTCGAGAGTTTTCAGGATTTTCGCCGACGAACCGTTAAATTGCCAGAGGTAAACTCTCTTTTCTCCGGTAATTTCAAAAGCCTTTTTCTTCCCGCTTGCCTTGTCCTCAGCAGCGGTAGCAGTAGCTATAGTTTTGCCGTCGGGACTGAAGCTAACGCTAATTACTGGATTGCTGTGATCGAGTTTTGCAAACAAAGTTGCTTTAGCACCGTTCCAGCGCCAGAGGTACAATTTGCGATCGGCACTTGCGGCGGCAATTATTTTTCCGTCTGGACTAAAACTCAGGCTTCTAACAATGCCGCTGTGGTTCAGAGTATCTAACAGTTTGCCGTCTACACTCCAGACTTTCACCGTTGTGTCATCGCTGGCCGAAGCAACAGTTTTATCATCAGGCGAAATGCTCACCCAGGTAACAGAATCCTTGTGACCTACTAAGGTTTTGAATAAACTGCCGTCAGCGCGCCAAAGTCTCACCGTTTTGTCCCCGCTAGCAGAAGCAATTGTTTTGCCGTCAGCACTAAAACTGACTTTGTAAACCCAGTCTCCGTGCCCCGATAAAATCTTATTCAACGGAGTGCTGTCCGGTTTCCAAATTTTCACTATTTTGTCCTTACTTGCGGAAGCAATAGTGCCATCGCCGCTGAAAGTTACGCCCCTCACGTCGTCTTGATGTCCTCGAAAAGTGTTGAGCAAAGTGCCGCTGCGACTCCAAACTTTCACCGTATCGTCTGCACTGCCGGTGACAATTTTTTCGCCGTCGCGACTGAAACTCGCGCTGACCACTTCATCGTTGTGTCCTTTGAGAGTTCTGATTTCCTCACCCTTTCGGTTCCAAATTTTGGCTGTGGTGTCGGCACTTGCTGAGACGAGTTCTCGACTATTTGGACTGAACTTAACGCTGTAAACAATGCCTGAATGTTTGGTTAATGTTTTGGGAATAATTTTAAATTTCTGGGTTTTACTTTCTCGGTTCCAAAGTTTGACAGTTTTGTCAACACTTGCTGAGGCTATTGTTTGGCCGTCGGGGCTGAAACTGACGCCGAGCACCCAGTCTTTGTGTCCGGTTAAGGTTTGCAGCAATTTTTTGTTCGCCAGGTTCCAGATTTTGACGGTGTTGTCGTGACTGGCGGAAGCTAGGGTTTTGCCGTCGGGACTGAAACTGACGCTGGTGACGATATCGCGGTGGTCGGATAAAATGCCGATCGCACTTTTGTCGTTATCTACTTGCCAAATTCTAATTGTGCGATCGGCACAACCAGTAGCGATCGTTTTCCCATCGGGACTAAAACTAACACTCGTCACGCTATCTGGGTGATTGAAAGTTTTTAATAACTTACCTTCTTTGCTCCACAATTTAACAGTTTTGTCAGCACTTGCCGAAGCAACTAAATTGCCGTCGGGGCTGACACTCACATCCAAAACAAACTTGCTGTGCTGCTCGAAACGGTTGCGTTCTTGCACACCGGAAACTGCTTGTCTGAGTCTTTCAGCAATTTGATTTTTAGTGTCCACAGGCAGCGCTGTACTTTTCTGAGAATCACGGCCGATTTTGATACTATTTCCCAACACTCCTAATTGATTTTTTTCATTAGAAAGCACCAAAGCTTCCGACGCCGAATTTAGGGCATCAGTCCGACTTTTTTCTGCTTCTTGCCGCGCGCTTTCTGCTAATTTTGCTTGCTGGAATGCCATCCCCGAAACACCTCCGAGTACAAGCACTCCTAGAACCGCCGCCCGCAATTGCCATCTCCGAGTTTGGTAAAGTTGAGCTTCCGCTTCGTGCTGTTTGTCTCTAGCTTGACGCTGTTTTTCTCTAGATTCCGACAGCAAAGCATCTCGCTCTCTATCTTTGCGAATTTGGTCAATTTCATCTCGATTAATTTGGTTTTGCTTTCGCAGTTCCTCAAATTCTGCCTTTTTATCTAATTCCTGCTGCTGGCGAATGAAGCTAACTAGATAGTCGTGAACGAGCTGGTAAAGCTCTGCCTGCAGTTCCGTCCACCGAAAAACTAAACCAGATTTTACTAACAGTTCTAAGACTAAATCTAATTTGTCAGCTTCGGCAAACGTCGCTAAATTCGAGGCTAATTCGGCGCGGGTTTTGAGGGGACGAATCTCCTCTTCATCTGTCAGAAAATACAAAACTCGCCGCGCCGCTACTTCATTTTCAGGGCCGCAATCTTTGATGACTTCTTCGAGAAATCTTTCGACTAATGTGTGTTGCGGATTGTTGCCTAGTTCCTGATATCGAGTTAAAGTTCTAATGTCCTCTTGTTGCAGTTGAGCGCCGACAAGTTGTAGTTCGATCGGGCGGACTTCTCCCAATTCTCCCGCTAAATCTTTGACTAATTCTTCGATGAGATCCGGTTCTAAGTAAAACTGCGCTCGTTCCGTTAAAGTGCGAATTACCGATCGCGCATCGCCCAGCGAAAAATTTCCCAAATAAAACAGAATATTTTTGCTGAGAATGTCCCCCAAAATATCATTGTTAATGAATCCTGTCTGGTTTTTGGGTCGGGCAAATTCCAGCAAATAGTGTAGGTAATCTTCCCGCAAACATAGGACGACTTTTAAATATTTGATTTTCAAGCATTCCCGCAAAAAATCAAAAAATTTCTGCCTTTCTGCTGGCTCTTTCCACACGAAAAAGAATTCTTCAAATTGATCGAATATGAGAACAGTCACTAAATGTTCGGAATTTATTTGCAGCTCCTGGATAATTGTTTCGTATTCGAGGGCATCTTTTTCTATTTCTATGATTGATTCTAAAGGCTGTGACTGCTCAATTTTCTCCTCATTTTTCCCAGCCGAGCCGCCGTTAAATCCCGAAATAAGATTTTCCTTGACTGCGCCTGCTTCTACTGGAAAATCTACCGGAGCAGTTTCCGGTACTGCTTCGGAAATTTCCGGATCGAATATTTCAGCTTTTCCCGCAGATAACTGTCTGGTTAATTCCCGAGGCCAGTTGTTGTAAACTTGCAGCACTACCGGCAACACAGTCCGCATTTCTATTTTTTTTTGTTTGAGAGCCGGCACTAATCCCCCGGTGACAATTGAGCTTTTGCCAACTCCAGACTGACCGTAAATTACTGTCAGTTTGTCTGGGGTATTGTTCATCCTATCTATCAAACGGTTTAGGTCTTGTTCTCTGCCGGAAGCAGTAATTTCGTCAGCAATAGTAGCAGCGCCGGCAACAGTTTCGGCGACAGGATTAACCGCTTCTCTGTGCGGCTGCAACTTTCCTGCTCCAATAAAAGCTCGGAACCGATACGTATGTTCCACCGCTCGGTAATCTTGCTTAATTTGAAATGCTTCGAGATATTCTCCCCGCTGAAAATAGAGCGATCGCAGCATTTCTAAAACTCGCAAAGACAGTTGCGGGTTGTAGCAAGGTTCGGTTTCCGAACGAGCCAGCTCTAAATGCGCGATCGCCTCTTGCACCTCACCCAAGTGACTCTGTGCCTCTGCTAAAATTAACAGATACAAGCCTTGATGCTGCGACTTTACAGGCGTTCCCTGTCCCCTCGCTTCTAAATTTGAGTTTAGAACCTCTAGAGCGACTAAAGCCCATTCTTTCGCCGTTTGCCAGTTCTTCTGCTCTAAGGCTACTCTAGCCAAAAAGCCGTAATCTTGAGCCAAATTAACTGCTGAATTTTCCATATTTTCATGTAACCTCCGAGCTTTGATAGCTAAATTCCAGAGTGCATCCCAATCTTCTAAATGCTGCAATACTTCGCCAAGTTGATTGATGAATATACCAACGGCATCCGACCGTCCTGCCCGTTCTAAAACATTAATACATTCCTGAAAATAATTCTTAGCTTCCGTCCAGTAAGGACGGTTGCCGCTGCGGTGTTTTTCTGCTTGGAAGCGGTAGCAAAGACCGATGTGGAATAGCAGAATTCCCTCTAACACCGGTGCTGGGTGAACGGTAAATAACAAATCGCTAAATTGTGTTTTAGACCCAATAAACGCTACTTGATGCTTCCAAAAACTGAGACTTTTTTGATACAATTCAATAGCCGCAGGGATGCGGTGACAAGCATATTCGTGCCGACCGCGAATAAATTGCAAACTCGCTTCAATAGCTGGTTCTAACCTGATGTTGCAAGTTTGCAAGTCTTGGCTAGCCGACTCTAGTTCACTCAAAGAATTGGCTCCGAGAATGGCAGAATTAGTTAAACGCCAATTGCCACTTTCTAAAATATTGGAAAAAATGCGATCGGCACTTTTGCCCAGGAAATCCACCAAGTCGTCGGGGCCGATCACAAATTCAACAGTGGTCGTCCAAGTCTCGATATCTGTTACTAACCGAATCAGTTTTTTTAATATTTTGTCGGTCACCCACAGCACCACCGGGAAGGGAAAATTATTCCGAAATTCTTCCCTCACGTAGTTGGTAGAAGTCAGCAGTCGCTCGATCGCACTTACCGATTCCAATCCAAACACCATTAAAGCTGCCGGGTGGCCGCAGGAAAGTTTGGTTTCTATCGTCGTGTAAAGAGTTTTAACAGATGGCGGGAGGACAATTTCTCGAATCTCGATACCAGACTCCTGCCGCAATTGCCGTACAGTTTCCTCTCTCATAGCACTGTAATTGCACCGGGCCAAAATCAGCGAAAATTGCCCCTGAGACATTCTCAGAGCCCGGGAGAGAGTTTGCAGCGAACTTTTGTTTTGCTGTGCTGCGGTGTCTTGCTGGCAGTGCGAATTAATCATAATTAATATTTGAAAAAGTTTCTCAGAATAGGTACTGTCAACTGCCGAAAAAAGGAAGTTCGGCAACGGATTATTTAACGGATGTAACGGATGTAACGGATGGAAGTTCGGCAACGGATTATTTAACGGATGTAACGGATGTAACGGATGTCATACCAATTTAATGTGAAGTTGCACATATCTCGATCCCCCTAAATCCCCCTTAAGAAGGGGGACTTTGATCGGAATCTTGTCCCCCCCCTTATTAAGGGGGGCTAGGGGGGATCGGATTCTATGCAGCCTCATAAAAAATTGGTATCACGGATGGAAGTTCGGCAACAGATTATTTAACCGATGTCACGGATGTCACGGATGGAAGGAATCGACCGCAGGGGAAAGTGCAATTAAGAACGTCCTAACCGTTTGGGCGGTTGCTCTAAGTTTACTTTTACCCGTTTTTACGTTTGCAAATTACCGCAAATAATCACATAGTTAAGTTTATTTCTGCCCGTTTTGGCGATTTTATTTCACACGGAACCATCAATTAGTTAAGTTTATTTCTGCCTGCATACTTATTGTTGTAGCGGCTCAAATTAAAGCATACCCGAAAAAATACATACTCTGTTATTCGCATATTCCCAGCAAAATCAACCTAATTTTACTGAAATCTTTACGATCGCTCCAATTGTACCCAGCAAAAGATTCGATCGCCCAACTCCGATTCAGTTATTCGCAGATCCCCGAAATCCGGCAGGCCCGGGTTGACTGGCCCCTCGCCGCACTGAGATAAACTACCGGCGGCGGCTCATCAATTACAGCTTGAAGATTGTTTGTCATAAATTTACTAATCTCCATATCTAAAGTAGCTGTAAAATCAGGTTCATCCCACTCCTCGCTTTCTTCAATGCTGATGGTTGTTGGGGGCCCAATATCAACATCTAGCTCATCGCCAAAATCCGAAACTTTCTTAATTGGATCTCTTTTCTGACTGGTATCAGCGGCAAAAGCTTGAGTTGTATTGGCCATTAGTAGGATCGGCAGTGCTACTATGGCACTTATTGTTTGTCGCGCCGTGATTTTCCTCATGGTATCCTCCTGATATAAACCAAACTTTGGTGCTGCTATACATCCAACATCCGCCGCTACTTTAGAGCGCTGTGAGTCGATTTTAGATTTTAGATTTTAGATTTACTCCACAGATGAATCTGAGAGCTTGAACGAGGGTCTAAAATTGTGGGCTACTTACCACTCCTGCCGTTCGCAAGTATCCGTTTTTGAGCAGAGTCATTAATGAATAGCGACTTCTTTTTCCAGAGGATATAACCTTATCTGACTCTTCGCGGCAAGTTTGCTTAACGGAGCATATCCGGTCAACTGTTTGCCTTTCTATTTACTACGTGAAAACTCTTAAACAGTCAGGTTTTCCCGTTAAGTAATTCCCCAGCCTTTGCCAATGTTCATCTCAGACTCAAAGCAAAGTGGGTGAGAAGTTCGATCGCACACCAGTTTTCGCACACCAGTTTTCGCACACCAGTTTTCGCACTCCCGCGCTGCCACCAGCAAGCTGATGTGATTTACCACAGCCACCGGATATCTGTCAATACTTATATCTTAACATTTCTAAGTTTTTTCATAATTCTCGTTACCAGGAAGAGCCTGGTAACGCAGCTCGGCGAGGCACAGCCTCCAGCCAAGTCGAGAGGGCTCCTATTTCGTCAAGCCGTGTTCGAGAGCGAAGCGAACCAACTCAGTACGGCTGTTAGTACCCGTCTTGCTAAACAAACGGCTGACGTACTTTTCCACATTACGCACGCTAGTTTCCAAGCGGCGGGCAATTTCCTTATTCATCAAACCTTGAGCAACCAAATCCAAAACACTTTGTTCTCGCGGAGTCAAATCAATTTTAATCGGCGAAGGACTTTGGGCGATCGAACTCCGCCCGCTCAGCAAAGACTCAATTCTCGCCATTTGGCTTGTCAAAGCAGCAATATCTGGACTTTCAGCATTTTCGCTCGTCTCCTTAGCAGCCGCGCGGCGGGCCAGCAAATTGGTTACTATTGCTACTAACTCGTCGGGATCGAAGGGTTTAGAAAGATAAGCATCGCAGCCTGCTTGATAGCCTTGAATGCGATCGCTCGTCATCCCCTTAGCCGTCAAAAACACCACCGGCAAAGCCTTATAGCGAGGATCTTCCCGCACTTGCTTGAGAAATTGATAACCGTCCACTTGGGGCATCATAATGTCTGAAATCACCAAATCCGGATTAGTCTGCTGCAAGAGTTCCCACCCATCCCGAGCATTACTCGCCACCTCAACCGCGAAATCGCTATCTTCCAAATAAGCTTGTACTGCTTCCCGCAAGCCCGGTTCATCATCTACCAATAATAATCGTGCTGACATAGTTGTTACCCTTACGCTTTACCACTATTTTTTAATTTAGCCGCATTTAAGTCTTGTTGTCACTCCATCCATCGAAGGAACTAAAAAAATTGTTGTTCAACTCAAGAGCTTTGAGTTAGGTTTTGATCTAACGATTAAAAAGTTATTAAATCTTTAATTCAAAACTCAAAACTCAAAACTCAAAATTATTCTTGAACCCTTCCACTTAAACTTTTGAACGATCTGTCAAAATTTCATAACCAGTTTCTGTCACCAACACAGTATGCTCAAACTGAGCCGACATAGCATTGTCAACGGTTACAGCAGTCCACTTGTCAGAAAGCGTCCGAGTGTACTTAGAACCGGCATTCAGAATTGGTTCGATCGCCAATGTCATGCCGGCTCGCAATTTCACGTTCGGCATTTCCCGCGTGCGGAAATTGAAAACCGAGGGTTCCTCGTGCAAATTTCGCCCGACACCGTGGCCGGTAAACTCCTCAACCACGCTAAAACCGTTGCTTTTGACATGATCTTCGATCGCACCCGCGAGATCGAGCAAATAGGCTCCAGCCTTCACTTGTTCGATGCCTTTGTAGAGAGCTTCTTCTGCGACTCGGATTAATTTTGCCGATTCGGGAGTCACTTCCACAACTGCGATCGTGATGCAAGAATCGCCGTGAAAACCTTGATAATATGCCCCAGTATCTACCTTGAGAACATCTCCTGCCCGAATTACTTTTTTGGCGCTGGGGATGCCGTGAACAACTTCGTTATTAATGCTAGAGCAAATCGATCCCGTGAAACCGTGATAGCCTTTAAAACTGGGAGTTGCACCCATTTCGCGGATGCGTTTTTCGGCATAAGCATCCAAATCAGCAGTAGTCATTCCCGGTTTTACCATTAGGGAAATTTCTTTGAGTACCGTTGCAACGATTTTCCCTGCCTGTCGCATAATTTCGATTTCGCGTTCCGACTTAATTTCAATGCCTCGACGCTGTTTTTTGACTTGTGGTGCTTGAGTTGGACCAGAAAGCAGACTGCTAAAAATATTCATGTATTGATTGGCGGGTAATTTTGTACTTTGACGGCAGGTTGAAGCAAAAACCGGCAAATATCCAGTTTTTTGTGGAAAAACGAGTGTCTTGTTCCGAACTGTCGATCGCTTGTCCTTTAAGCTAGCTTAATATTTTTCTCACTAATCGGCACGGGATTGCGGGGTCAACAAAGCGGTTGAAACCGCCGAGTCCGTCTGCTCGGGATTTCCGAGCCTTCCTGTGAGGTTAGCAATTGCGGCAATTAACTTAGTTAGCTCAACTGGTTTAGATAAGTGCGTCTGGAAACCAGCTTCCAGCGCTTGCTGCCGCTCTTCCTCTCGGGCGTAGGCCGTCAGGGCGATCGCAGGCATCTTTCCACCCCTGAGCCTTTCCATTTCTCTCACCCGGGCGATCAACTCATAACCGTCTGCTTCCGGCATTCCAATGTCGCTCAGCAGCAGATCCGGCCAATAACTCTCCAGTGCATCTAGAGCCCCGGCCACCGATGCCGCCGATCGCACCATAGCTCCTTCGTCCTCGAGTAAAGCAATCAAAAACTCCCGCGTGTCATCGTCATCATCCACCACCAGCAATTGCAAATTAGCCAGAGTGGGGAGAGTCTCTGTCGCCTCATTGAGCGGCGACCAATCATCCTCTGCACCTCGGGTCTTCCTCTGTGCCAGAGGTAAAGCCACCGTAAATTTCGCACCCTCGCCCGGATTATTTTCTGCATCCACCTTACCGCCGTGCAGTTCCACCAAGTGACGGACGATCGCCAATCCCAGTCCCAAACCCCCGTAAGACCTAGTTGTGCTGCTATCAGCTTGGCGGAAGCGATCGAAAACATAAGGCAAAAAATCAGGAGCGATACCAATGCCGCTATCAATTATCTGAATTTGAGCCTCATCTCCAACTGACTCTAACCGCACTTCTACTTTACCCTCTTGCGGAGTAAACTTAATCGCATTTGACAGCAAATTCCACACAATTTGCTGCAAGCGATCGAAATCGCCGATCACTTCACCTACATTTGGACTGCACGTTAATTCTAGGACTATTGATTTTTCCTCAGTCAGCGGCTGCAATGAATCTATTGCCAACTTGATCACAGATTCCAACCGAATCGGATGCATATTTAAATTTATTTTGCCCCGCAGAATCCGCGAAACATCTAAAATATCTTCGATGAGTTGAGCTTGAGATTTAGCATTGCGCTCAATTGTTTCTAGGGCTTTATCAATAGTTTCTTGGTCAAATGTTTTGCAGCGAAGCAGCCTAGACCAGCCGAGAATTGCATTTAAAGGAGTACGGAGTTCGTGAGAGAGAATAGCTAGAAATTCATCCTTCATCTGGTTAGCTCTCTCCGCTTCTTGCCGCGCCACTTGTTCGCGGATTAGTCTGCCGCGTTCTTCCTCTGCTTGCTTGCGGTCTGTGACATCTCTAACCGTGCCCACGTGACCGATCAGTTGTCCAAAATCCGAAAACATTGGCGACGACTGCACGTGAATCCACCGCACAGTTTCGCTATCAGCTAATCGAAACTCGTTAGAATATTCTTGGCTTTCTTTAATCCAAGCTAACCAATCTGCTACTACGCGATCGCGATCTTCTGGATGAACTTCCCGCTGCCAAACCTCTGCCAAACTTTCCTCCAAAGTTAACCCGCAAATCGCTTGACAACGCGGGTTGATGTAAGTACAGCGGCCTTCAACGTCAGCTAAGTAAATTCCCAGTGGTGAACAAGCACACAAAGTGCGAAACCGCTCTTCACTTTTCTTTAGTTCACTATTAACCGCAGCTAACTGTGTTGCTTGCTGCTTCACCTCGACTGTTTTTTGGAACAATTCCACAAATACCTGCACCTTCGAGGTCAATATTTCCGGTTCTAAGGGTTTGAAGAGGTAATCCACCGCGCCCAGAGAATAACCTTTAAACACGTGGGTGTCATTACTGCTGAATGCTGTGATAAAAATAATCGGAGTCGCTCGCGATCGATCTCTAGAGCGAATCAATGTAGCTGTCTCAAATCCATCCATTCCCGGCATCTGCACATCAAGCAAAATTACCGCAAAATCTTCATTAAGCAGACATCTCAGAGCCTCCGCGCCCGAATTAGCTTGTACTAGATGATAAGACGGGCTGTTGAGAATAGCTTCTAGAGCTATCAAATTTTCTGGGCGATCGTCAACTAAAAGGACATTTACTCGATGGGGGGGCTGCAGAGTCATAATTTTTTTAATCTTTAATTCTTAGCAAATTGACTAAACAGGGAGCGATTTTAGAGAGGGGTAAAATCCAGTCTACTTCAACATTTGCGATCGCCGACGCTGGCATGGCCGGGCATAGAGCTGAAGCCGGTTCCTCCACAAATGTCAATCCTCCCTCAGCTTTAATTTTTGCCAGCCCTTTAGTGCCATCCGAATTAGCTCCCGTTAAAATTATGCCGATAACTTTCTCCCCAAAGGCATCCGCAGCAGACTCAAACAGCACATCGATTGAGGGCCGCGCGTAGCAGACAGGAGCCTCAGTTGATAGTGCAAATTTAGGAGTTCCGCGATTGGGGATTGGGGATTTTGAATTGTGGATTGGCTCCACTGCCACGCTCCCCCCTTCTGTAAAGTCGTTTTCATACAGGCTAAACTCCTCGTCAGAGGGCGATTCTATTAGCAAGTGATAGTCAGCAGGAGCCAAGTAAACCCGTCCAGGTACGATCTCCTCTTTGTCTTGCGCCTCTGTGATTTGGAGAGAGCTTTGCTTTTGTAAAAAATAAGTCAGCCTATTCTGAGAACTCTTATGGCGGTGTTGGACAATAACTACAGGCAAAGGAAAGCTTTGTGGCAAATTTGCCAGCAGCACAGTCAGAGCCTCTAGCCCTCCCAAAGACGTGCCAACAACCACTATTTCAAAATTTTTTTTATTTAACTCTTCGGTAGATTTTCTCACTACTTTCAATTGGTTCATAGTATTTTTCATAAGGTGTAAAAGTCAGAGACTCCTGATGTCCTAGTCCCAAAACTCCAAACATTGTTAGGCTCTCATAAAAAAGCTTGTGTACCCGCTCTTGGAGGTGTGAGTTAAAATAAATCATCACATTACGGCATAAAATAACATTAAACTCATTAAAAGAATTATCCGTTGCTAGGTTGTGGTGAGCAAAGACAATATTATCTTTAAGTGAAGAGCGAAAAATCGCATTTTCATAGGCAGCAGTGTAATACTCAGAAAACGCTTTCTTGCCCCCCGCTTGGTGGTAGAGTTGCGTATATTCTTTCATTTGTTTCAGCGGGTATATCCCTGTTTTGGCTGTTTTCAAAACTAATTCATTCATGTCCGTAGCGTAAATCCGACAACGGTCATAAAGTCCTTCTTCTTGCAGCAAGATTGCCATAGAATAGACTTCTTCTCCCGTTGAACATCCAGCGTGCCAAATCCGAATAAAAGGATAAGTACGCAGTAGCGGCACCACTTTATTTCTGAAACTAATGTAAAAGCTGGGATCGCGAAACATCGCCGTTACATTGACAGAAATGTCCAGCAGTAAACGGTCTAGGTAAGCAGGATTGTGAAGTACCTTTTCCTGAAGTGCCGAGACAGTGGTGAGCCGTTCCGAGCGAATAGTGTTCCAAATACGGCGCTTGAGAGAGGCAAGAGCATAATTGCGAAAATCAAATCCGTAATAGCGAAACATTCCCTCTAGTAGGAGTTGAATTTCGATTGTTTCAAGTTCATGGCTTTCGGGCATTTTTAATTACTAATTGGTTAGGGGGCATTGTTGACTGTTGACTGTTGACTGTTGACTGTTGACTGTTGACTGTTGACTGCTGACTGTTGACTGTTGACTGCTGACTGTTGACTGTTGACAACTAATAACTAACAACTGCCAACAGTCAACTGCCAACTGACAACTGACTTCCATTAGCGATAAAGCCAGACACGCAGCAGCGAGAGCAACTGTTCCGTATCAACAGGTTTGGTAATGTAGTCAGACGCACCAGCTTCGATACATTTTTCCCGATCGCCCTTCATAGCTTTCGCAGTAAGAGCAATCATTGGCAACGAAGCAAATTGAGGCATATTACGAATTGCTTCCATTGTTTCGTAACCGTCCATCTCTGGCATCATCACGTCCATCAACACAATATTTATGTCAGGCGTATTTTGCAATTTAGCAATGCCCTCTCTCCCATTCTCAGCATACTCAATCTTCATTTTATGGCGCTCCAGCATACTCGTGAGGGCGAAAATATTCCGCATATCGTCGTCAACAATCAAGACTGTTTTGCCCGCGAGCGTCGAATCTGTTTGATACAGTTGCTCTAGCATTTGGCGCTTTGGTTCCGGCAAATTTGCTTGGACTCGGTGCAAAAACAAAGCTGTTTCATCTAACAAACGTTCCGGCGATCGCACATCTTTAACAATGATTGTTTCCGCCATGCGCTTGAGTTGAGTTTCTTCGGATCTTGTCAAGTCTTTGCCCGTATAAATAATAATCGGCAGACTTTTCAAATTAGCCTCTTGCTTGATCTGATCGATAAGTTCAAAACCAGTCATATCTGGTAGTCCCAAATCGAGTACAACGCAGTCAAAATGCCCCGATTTCAAAATTGCTAGCGCCTCTGCACCACTCCCCACAGCCGTTGTAGAAACATCGTGATTGCCGATTAAATCCACAATGCTCAGACGCTGTGTTTCGTCGTCTTCCACGACTAGCAAACTCTTCACTGGCCGCTCGACAAAACCCTTAATATCAGTCAAAGCTTTGCTCAAGGCTTCGCGACTGACAGGCTTTTGTAAGTACGCGATCGCCCCTAACTGCAAACTGCGCTGCCGCCCTTCTTCAACTGATACAATGTGAACCGGAATGTGGCGCGTAGTTGGGTCGTGCTTCAAGCGATCGAGCACTGTCCAGCCATCCATCACAGGCAAATTTAGATCCAGCATAATCGCAGTTGGCTTGAACTCTCGCGCCATCGCCAAACCGATATCGCTCCGCAAAGCCACCAAACCTTTAAAACCCTGTTCCTGCGCCATATCCAACAGAATTCGAGCGAAGTTTACATCATCTTCAATAATCAAAAGCACGCGATCGTCACTCTCAATATTTTCTCGATCATCAGAGATTAAAGGTGAGGGGTAAGGCGCGATCGGCAAGTGGAAATTCGGCAAAGGAAGTGCGGGAGAAGTAGCAGAGGGTAATTGAGGCGTTTGCTTGCCCGTTCCCGAGCCCGTATCAGTGATTATTATTCGCGATTCTTGGTAAGTTTGTGGCAGATAAAGCGTGAACCTACTACCCTCACCAGGGCTACTTGTCAATTTAATTTCTCCGCCTAACAAATTAGCGATTTCTCTACTAATTGACAAACCCAAACCCGTGCCCCCGTATTTGCGGCTAGTGCTACCATCTGCTTGTTGGAAAGCCTCAAAAATAACCCTGTGTTTTTCAGCAGAAATCCCAATCCCGGTATCGCTAACTGAGAAAGCCAAAACAGTAGGGGAACTCCTTAAACTTTCTATCTCTAAACTCCACCCTTCCCGCGCTACTTCGGCACGCAATTTCACCTCACCTCGCTCTGTAAACTTAAACGCATTAGAGAGGAGATTCTTCAAAACTTGTTGCAGCCGTTTAGCATCAGTATAGAGACCTTTTGGCAACCCAGCCTCAAGCTCTATTTTAAAACTCAACTTCTTATCCTGGGCGATTTGGCGGAAAGTCCGATCCAAATGATCTCGCAAGTCCGTAAACAACACTTGCTCAATTTCCACCGACATCGTGCCTGATTCAATCTTAGCGAGATCCAAGATGTCATTAATCAGCCCCAGCAAATCATTTCCCGCCGAGTAAATTGTGCGCGTGTATTCAACTTGCTTCTGAGTCAAATTGCCTTCAGTATTGTCAGAAAGCAATCGAGCCAGAATCAACAGCGAATTTAGCGGAGTTCGCAACTCGTGAGACATATTTGCCAGAAACTCCGACTTATACTTAGAAGTTAGAGCCAACTGTTCGGCTCTTTCTTCCAACAACCCCCTCGCCTGTTCGATATCTCGGTTTTTCCGCTCAACTTCCTTATTTTGCAGCGCTAGCAATTCAGCTTGTTCTTCTAGTTCTTCATTCGTTTGTTGCAACTCTTCCTGCTGACTCTTCAACAGTTCCTCAGATGCGCGGAGTGACTGCGCTTGTTGTTCGAGGCGCTTGTTAGTTTCCGTTAGTTCTTTTTGCTGAGTTTGTAACTCTTCTGCCAAAGACTGTGACTGTTTCAGCAACTCTTCCGTCCGCATACTCGCCGCAATTGTATTTAAGACAATGGCGATACTTTCTGTAAGTTGGTCGAGGAATGTCAAGTGTATTTCGCTGAAGCGGCGGAACGAAGCTAACTCGATTACTGCCGTCACTTGTCCCTCAAATAATACGGGTAAAACCACCACATTCAGCGGCGTAGATTCTCCCAGTCCAGAGCAAATTTTAACGTAGTTTTCGGGCACTTCTGTCAACAGTATGCGTTCCTTTTCCAGGGCGCACTGTCCTACCAAACCTTCGCCTAAATTAAATCTATTTCCCAGATGCTTCCGTTCGCGGTATGCGTAGGTACTTAACAGTTTGAGAAACGGATCGTGTTCGACAGCTTCCATCATAAAGAAGACGCCATGCTGAGCAGACACCAGCGGCGTCAATTCTGAGAGAATTAGTTTAGAAACAGTTTCTAAATCCCGCTGACCTTGTAGCATTCGAGTGAACTTAGCAAGGTTTGTTTTCAGCCAATCTTGCTCAGTATTTTTCTGCGTAGTCTCCCGGAGATTGGCGATCATCTGGTTAATGTTGTCCTTAACGATCGCAACTTCTCCTTCCGTGGCGACGGAAATTGACCTCGTTAAATCGCCTCTGGTAACAGCAATTGCCACTTCGGCGATCGCCCGCAACTGAGTAGTCAAATTCGCCGCCAATTCATTCACATTATCCGTCAAATCTCGCCACGTCCCCGCCGCGCCCGGAACCTTCGCCTGGCCGCCCAATTTCCCTTCAATTCCCACCTCCCGCGCCACGGTAGTAACTTGATCGGCAAACGTCGCCAGCGTATCAATCATCTCGTTAATCGTATCTGCCAGAGTCGCAATTTCTCCCTTAGCTTCCAGCATTAATTTGCGCTTCAAATCGCCATTCGCCACCGCCGTCACAACCTTAGCAATACCCCGCACTTGCGCTGTTAAATTCCCCGCCATCGAGTTTACGTTGTCGGTTAAATCTTTCCAAGTTCCCGCAACTCCTTTCACCTCAGCTTGACCGCCCAATTTACCCTCGGTTCCCACCTCCCGCGCCACCCGCGTTACCTCAGAAGCGAAGGAATTAAGCTGATCCACCATCACGTTAATAGTGTCTTTCAACTCCAGAATTTCGCCTTTGACATCCACGGTGATTTTCTTGGACAAATCGCCATTTGCCACCGCTTTCGTCACTTCCGCAATATTCCGCACCTGCGCGGTCAAATTCCCCGCCATCAAGTTAACATTATCGGTTAAATCTTTCCAAGTTCCCCCTACACCCCGCACGTAAGCTTGCACACCTAATTTACCTTCCGTTCCCACTTCTCTCGCCACCCGCGTTACTTCAGATGCGAAGGAACTCAACTGATCCACCATGATGTTAATCGTGTTTTTCAGTTCGAGAATTTCACCTTTTACATCTACTGTAATTTTCTTCGACAAGTCGCCATTTGCCACCGCAGTTGTCACTTCGGCAATGTTACGCACTTGTGCTGTTAAATTCCCCGCCATCGAGTTAACTGAATCCGTTAAATCTTTCCAGGTTCCAGCAACTCCTTTAACTTCTGCTTGCACGCCTAATTTCCCTTCGGTTCCCACTTCCCTAGCAACCCTGGTTACTTCCGAAGCAAAGGAATTTAACTGATCCACCATCGTGTTGACGGTGTTCTTCAGTTCAAGAATTTCACCTTTAACATCGACGGTAATTTTCTTAGATAAGTCGCCATTTGCCACAGCAGTCGTAACAGCCGCAATATTCCGTACTTGCTCTGTCAAACTACCCGCCATAAAATTAACTGAATCCGTTAAATCCTTCCAAGTTCCTGCTACGCCTCGGACATCCGCTTGACCGCCGAGTTTACCTTCGGAACCCACTTCTCTCGCCACCCGCGTTACTTCAGAAGCGAAGGAATTAAGCTGATCCACCATCACGTTAATGGTGTTTTTCAGTTCTAAAATTTCTCCTTTAACCTGTACCGTAATTTTTTTAGATAAGTCGCCGTTAGCAACAGCCGTCGTCACTTCAGCAATGTTGCGGACTTGTGCTGTTAAATTTCCGGCCATTGAGTTAACTGAATCCGTTAAATCTTTCCAGGTTCCTGCTACCTCCTGCACTTCAGCTTGTACGCCTAATTTTCCTTCATTTCCCACTTCCCTAGCAACCCTGGTTACTTCAGATGCGAAGGAATTTAACTGGTCAACCATCGTGTTGACGGTATTTTTAAGTTCGAGAATTTCCCCTTTAACATCTACGGTAATTTTCTTCGACAAGTCGCCCTTGGCCACAGCGGTTGTCACTTCAGCGATGTTCCGCACTTGTGCTGTCAAACTGCCTGCCATGAAGTTAACGCTATCCGTTAAATCCTTCCAAGTTCCTGCAACTCCTTTCACCTCAGCTTGACCGCCGAGTTTGCCTTCGGAACCCACTTCTCTCGCCACCCGCGTTACTTCAGATGCGAAGGAATTTAACTGATCCACCATGATGTTAATAGTGTTTTTTAACTCCAGAATTTCACCTTTAACATCTACAGTAATTTTTTTAGATAAGTCACCATTTGCCACAGCAGTCGTCACGTCGGCAATGTTCCGTACTTGTGCGGTAAGATTGCCGGCCATCGAGTTAACTGAATCCGTTAAATCTTTCCAGGTTCCTGCAACTCCCCGCACTTCTGCTTGCACGCCTAATTTGCCTTCGGTTCCCACTTCTCTCGCCACCCGCGTTACTTCAGATGCGAAGGAACTCAACTGATCCACCATGATGTTAATCGTGTTTTTCAGTTCGAGAATTTCACCTTTTACATCTACTGTAATTTTCTTCGACAAGTCGCCATTTGCCACCGCAGTTGTCACTTCGGCAATGTTACGCACTTGTGCTGTTAAATTCCCCGCCATCGAGTTAACTGAATCCGTTAAATCTTTCCAAGTTCCAGCAACTCCTTTAACTTCAGCTTGCACCCCTAATTTCCCTTCGGTTCCCACTTCCCTAGCCACCCGCGTTACTTCCGACGCAAAGGAGCTCAATTGGTCTACCATTGTGTTAACAATTTGCGCTGTTTGGAGGAATTCTCCTTTGAGGGGTCTGTCTTCTATTTCTAAGGCGATAGTTTGCGATAAATCTCCTTTTGCTACGGCCCGAATTACTCTGGCGGTTTCAGAGGTTGGTTGCACTAAATCTGTAATTAGGGTATTGACAGAGTTTACGCTAGCTGCCCATGACCCCTCGGCGCTGCCAATGGTTGCCCGCTGGGCGATTTTGCCTTCTTTACCGACAACTGTGCCGATCCGCTCGAGTTCGGCCGCCATTCTCTCATTGAGATCGATAATGTCGTTAAGTTCGTCAGCAATTTTCCCCGCTAGACCGGTCTGGTCTATGGGCATCCGAACTGAAAAGTCCCCTTTTTTGACTGCCACTAAGGTTCTAAGTAACTGTTTGGCATAACCATTATTGGAATTGGGGCTTGTTATCTGTGCAGTTGACATGAGCGTTACCTTTGACGAGTTTGAAGGGGAAGGGGGGAATATTTTTGAGATTATTGATATTATCCAACTAAAGCAGTGTCTGATTGCTTCTGTCGAAAGATGGATGACAAATTGCTGTTTATCAGCTATTTTGTTATTGGTTATTTTATACTGGTTCGCAGGCTCTTCTTGGTAACCAGTTAATTGTCGGGTGTCAGGAACAAGCCCGAAAGCCTGTTCCATCCTGTTCTACAAAGAGTGAATTTTATTGTAGGGCGGGCAGGATGCCAGCGCTACAGATTACCAACTGCGATTATTTCCAATTTTGCCACGAACTATTGAAAATAGAAGTACCCGGAAAGGCGATCGGATTGGCATTTTGTTGCAACCGCAACTGCAACACTTCCAAGTTCGGCTCGCGGGACGGCAATTCGTCCACTAATTCATAAGGTAGAATCCCTTTTTCCAAGGAAAAAGCAGCCGTAACTCCCGCCGCTGCACCGGCAGACCATTCAAAAGAATGCACTCGATAAGCAGCCGCCGCTGTGTGGCTAACAGCAATACTTTTACCTGCCACTAACATATTGTCAATTTTCTGGGGAATCATTGCCCGCAGCGGAATTTGGAACGGATAAGCTTGCCCTTGAGCTTTGCGAGTGCCTTCGCGTTCGGTATTTCCCGGTGCTTCCGGCGGACTGTTGGTCATGCAGGGGTGAAAGTCGATCGCATAATGACCGATACCCACAGAATCAGGATAAATCGTAGCGCGCGATCGCGATTTTGTATCCTCAACAGATTGACTTCCCACAGCCAAAGCCGGCGCATTCAAACCACCCACAGCCAACCACAAATTGCGATACTCTTCCTCCGACAAATTCTGGCGGTAAAAATCAGTCGTAAAGTCAGTCCGAGACATATCAACTTCCCACACAGTAAAACCTTGAGGCTGATTGAAACTCGGCCGCCCAATAATGCGCCGGCCCTCCCGCATATAAGGATATTTAGAAAGTCCGTGCACCGTCCCCATCGGCGAATCCAACCCGCTCAAAAAACGATTGTTTGGATTAGGCTTTTTGACTCCCTCTCCTAGCTGCGAGTCAGTAGTTCCTGTTACCAGCCAGTAGAAAAATCCTTTGGCATTTTCCTCTCCCTTTCGCAAAGTTTCCGTTCGCAAACCGCCCATCCATCCCCCCGGTTGCAGTTGACCTGCTTCTTCCAACTGCTCGCGAGAATAAATTAAATTATCCTGGGCAGAACCGGGACGATAATCATTGCCCCAAGTCCAGTTTTGCATGGAAATATCCCCGGGATAAATCGGGAATTGCTTCGGGTCTGAAGGTCGCTTTTCATCCGGGCTCATGCTCCTGATTTGGCGGTAGGTGAAAACTAAGGGAAAGCTCGCCAATCTCTGCAATTCGTAGCTGTAGTAAGGAGCGTATTGTTGATAAAAAGACGGCACTTGATGCTGCTGCGGTTCCTTCGTTGCTTGCATCGCAAAGGTGTAGGTAAAACCTTGAGTGCAGTAAGCGTCGCCGGTTGGGCTGGGGGAGGAAGGTTCGAGAGGAGAACGCGGGTCAATTCCGAGGCGGTAGGGAACATCGGCAAGTCCGATCAATTCCCCTGTTTCAGTGGCATCTACAACGTACCAATCAGCACCCCCTTGTACAGGGGGGGAACTTGTGGAATTCCCCCCTCTTCTGGGGTTAGGGGGGTTCTGAGATGCTTTAGGAATAAACCGAATAATAGTTTTATTAAAGCGCGCCGAATTTTCGTAGCGATAGGCATCTTCGATAGTTTGAGAAAGAGTTTCGGTGTTGAGTGGTGGCGTGTTGGCGGCGGGTTTGTGTTGAATGGCGATCGCACTTTTAATTTGTTGGCCCCCAACCGCATTGCCGGCCACAGCAGGAGTAATTGCTAGTTCTTTAATAACCGTATTGGGAAACCATTTCAGCGTGCCTTTGCCTTTTCTAGCGGCATCCTGCAAGATGTTAAATAGAATTTTGTGACCGTCGTAGGGCATGAAACACGAATAGCTAACCCAACAGCCTCCGGGATTTAGCCGGCCGTAATGTTCCTCGATCCGCCCCCGCAATTCGAGGTAGCCACGGGGGTAAAATAAGAGCGATCGCTGAGTCTCTCTTTCATCGAGTGCGGAAGTTCCCTGGGAGGAAATTTGACCGCCTACCCAGTCAGTAATTTCAGTAAGGCAAACTGTGCGCCCCGCCAGCAAACCTTCGTAAGCGGTAGCAGCGCCTGCGAGCCCGCCGCCTGCTACTAGAATGTCGCAAGTTTCAGCAGTGTCGGGATTGCGGGGAGGTGCGGCAAATACTGGCGAAATGCTCCCTATCGCGGAAATGATGCCGAGGGTGAGGCTAAGGATCGATCGACCTTTGAGCAAAAATAGATACTGTCGAAGTTTCATCGGAGATTGTGGAATTAATTTTGACATAGCGCGAAAAACACTCATGCCATCTAAATGTTTATTTTGCAGTATACTGGTATTTCGCGGTGTTGTCAGGGAAAACTTTTTTAGAGAAGAGGCATTAATACCAGCAACAACTATTGAACAGTCGGCTCTACCTTATGCTCAAAATCGTCAAATTTTTTAGGTCATTGATTCCTTTTGAGAGTTTAACAATTACCACCAGTTTAACTTTTTCGGAGGTTTTACGCAGGTTGGACGAAGTTGTTACTCCTCCCAAAGTTGTTAGAATAATTATACCCTTTGGGCCGCCACCTGCGAAACCCTATGAAGGAACGATTTCTGGCAAAAGCTTCACAATCAATCGCATCATGATCGGTCGAAATTTATTGTTCCCAATTATACAAGGAGAAATACATACTCAACAGTTCGGTTGTTCCATCAAAATTAGGATGAGTTTACATAAAATAGTTATAGGAATTTTGATTCTTTGGCTGTGGACGACTGGCAGTATTGGAATGTTTGCTTTATTTGCTTGGTTAGTCGAGCCCTCCGTGGGAGCAATATTTTTACCCATTTTAGGAATGTTTATTTTTGGCTGGCTTTTGTGCTTGATTCCTTTTAAAAGAGAAGCAAAAGCAGCTACAAAGTTTTTGTCTATTCTCTTAACCTAAAGTAATTTGTAACAGCAATATTTTAGCTGTTTTATTAAAAAAAAATTAGGTTCATCGGTCGTCAGCGGCGGTAAAAAAACTCCAAATTTATGCGTCAAAACCAACTCAAACAAAAAATTAAACAAGGGGAAACCGTCCTCGGTTTATTTATGAACTGCGCTTATCCCGCATTCATGGAAATATGCGGTCACGCTGGATTTGATTTCGCCGTTATCGATATGGAACACGGCCCCCTGAACCCGCTTGCTGCTGAAGATTTGTGTCGCGCAGCCGACTGCACTGGAATTGCACCGATTATTCGCGTCCGCAAAAACGACGGGCCGCAAATTCAACGAGCTCTTGATATCGGTAGTGCCGGCGTTCAAGTACCTCAAATTGAAAGCAAAATCGATGCCGAAACGGCTGTCAAAAGCGCTAAATACAGTCCTTTGGGCACGCGAGGCCTTTCCTTCGCTACGCGGGCGGGACTTTACACCGCCGCAGGTACAAATATCACCGATAGACTCAACGAAGAATCCTTAGTTGTGATTCATGTCGAAGGCAAAGGCGGCATCGACAACCTGGCAGAAATTGTTACTGTCCCAGAGGTGGACGTGATTTTTCTAGGGCCTTACGATCTGTCACAGTCGATCGGCATTCCCGGCCAAGTCCGCGATCCCCGAGTCATCGACATGATGCAGGAGGCAGTGCAAACCATCCGCAAAGCAGGCAAAGCTGCGGGTACTTTTGCTGACAACCCCGAAATCGCCCAGCAGTGGATTGATGCTGGCGTTCAGTACGTCACACTTGGGGTCGATGTTGCCGTGTTCCTGCGGGCCTGTCAGTCGCTGGTGAAAGCGGTCAATCGATTTTAGATTTTAGATTTTGGATTTGGGATTAAAAGAAGAACCACCCCCCCGATTCATATTGCAAGCTTTACGATATCTTTGCAATTTTAGTAGTGTCTTTTACGACACATACAAAAAACCTGCGCTAGAGTAGAAGCATACACCTCCTCAAGGCAAAATTAGGGAGGGGAGCAAGGCTTAAGGAAGTAAAATCTATGAAAACCGTATTAGAATCCATTCATTTGGATTATGCCTTCATGTTTACTTTCAAGAAAGTAAACTCGATTAAGCTAGAAGGTTTCAAGGAATTTTTTGACGATATGCCTGTCGATCCGTATGTGAAAGGTAAGTATCGTTCTAGAAGATTGTCGCGGTTTACAGTCAACGGAGATGAGTTAGTTAAGTTACCTCACGGCTATTTGTTTCAAAGCAAAACATACAATCCGCTAGTGGGTGATATCAGGCGGGAATTTGCCGAATTGGACGATCGGCTAATCGCCCTCGATAATTTCAAACAGATGATTTTTGCTTTTTTCGATTCCTGCAAAATTCACCCGGAAGCTGAAATCGGCATCCATCAAATCAGGACGACTTGTTCGCCGCACAATTTCGGCAACCCCGCACCGGAAGGCATTCACCAAGACGGTACTGACTTTATCGGGATTTTCTCGGTTGACAGAACTAATATTGTAGGCGGGGAAACGCATTTGTACTTGGCTAAAAAAGAGAAGCCTGTTTTTAATAAAGTTCTGCAGCCAGGGGAATTGCTGTTAGTTAACGACCACGAGTTTTTCCACTTTACTACGCCGATTAAACCGGAATCTGAAGGGGTGGGAACCAGGGATGTCTTTGTGCTGACTTCTCCGAGTTTGCTTTGCGATTGAGGATACAGTCTTGGACGCATAACCTAATGAAGTAGGGTGCGTACTCCGCACCTTACTTCGATTACCGATTACTGCATCTCACAGAGCACCTTTTGGTTTCGCCCCCACCCATCTCGATCGTGGTTAATGCTTGGGAAAATCGATTCCTGAAATGGATATTCCTTCCATCTTCTGCACATATCGTCCTTGAGCAGCTACACATTCTGCCATTTTTTTAGCTTGTATGGGTTGACTCCTTGGATCGGGCGAGATACCTCTATACTCCCATGTACCGCGAATGTCGCCAGAGAATGCTTTTCCATTGTTTTTTAATACTAGCTCTGTGCCAGTTGCATCAATATAGAATTTCCCATTTTCCAAAGACACGCTGCTAATTGTGATAGATTCGACTCCTTTGTAGGGATTTGCAGGGCCATCGACGATCTTGATGCAGATTCTATTGTTTTGATGTGCAATCTCTCTACGGGAGTTATTGAACATTGTTCCTTGAGCGTAGTAAGTTCCTGTGGGGAGAATTGTAGAGCCCTGTTGATTACTTTGAGCAGAGGATAATGATGAGATTGACAGAAGGATAGAACTAACAATTAGTGTTTCGAGCGCCAAAAATTTCATTTGCAACAAAACTCCATTAAAATTATTTTTTCAGATTCTACACGATCACAGGTTCTCTATAAACTTCTTTAGAGTTCTTGCAAAAGTCAAATTTACCCCCCGCCAGTCCCCCCATATCTGGCTATAGATCTAGTAACTATAACAAGCGGTACAAATCTCCGAGGAAGCTCAACGGCGAGATCCCTTCACTCTGTTTTGCCGGATTTTGCAGGAAACTGTGGAGCGAGATCACTCCTAACATAAATCTTTATTTGTACTTTTTTGAAGAAATGTAAAAAATAATATTTTTTTAGTTGAAATTTAAATTTTGCTTAAAGTGCAGGCTAGTCTTTATATTAGAGGATACATCTACTTAGAAATTGATAATTGCTAAAAAAATGTGTATTTATTATTAAAATAGGCTGCAAAAATGATTAACTTAGCTGGCTACGAGATTACCAACCAAATACATGAAACTAACAATTCTGTAGTTTACCGAGGATTGAGAAAGCAAGACAACCAACCAGTTATTCTCAAATTCCTCAAGCAAGATTATCCGATGCCAGCTTCGTTAGTCAGATACAAGCAGGAATACGAAATTACACGCAATCTTAACCTAGAAAGTGTACCTAAAACCTACAGCTTAGAAAGATACCAGAACAGTTTGGCGATTATTTTCGAGGATTGTGGTGGAAAATCATTAAAGCTGTGGTTGGCCGATCAAAAAGTTACCTTAGAAGAGTTTTTGTCAACAGCTATTAAAATAACCCGAGCTTTAGGTCAAATTCATCAACATAAAATAATTCATAAAGATATCAACCCTAGCAATATTATTATTAACTCGACAACCGGGCTAGTCCAAATCATAGATTTTGGCATCTCTACTGTTTTAACTCGTGAAAATCCTACCCTAAAAAATCCTAATGTTTTAGAAGGCACTCTTAGCTATATATCGCCGGAACAAACAGGCAGAATGAACCGCTCGATAGACTACCGCACTGATTTCTACTCATTAGGAGTCACTTTTTACGAACTGCTAACAGGGCAACTGCCATGCGATTACAACGATGCAATGGAATTAGTGCACTGTCATATTGCTAAACAAGCAGTACCGCCCCATGAAATCAAGGCAGAAATAGAAATTCCTAAAGCGGTGTCTGATATAGTAATGAAGCTGTTAGAAAAAACGGCTGAAAAAAGATACCAAAGTGCTTGGGGAATCATCGCAGATTTAGAAGAATGCCTGGATCAACTACAGGCAAAAGGAACGATAGCGGATTTTTTGATCGCCCAAAAAGATATTACGGATAAATTTCAAATACCTCAAAAACTTTATGGTAGAGAACGCGAAATAGAAACCTTATTAGCAGCCTTCGGGCGCGTCAGCAATGGCACAACAGAAATTATGTTAGTGTCGGGTTACTCTGGCATTGGCAAATCAGCCTTAGTGCAAGAAGTTTATAAACCTATTACAAAGGCAAACGGTTATTTTATTGCTGGAAAATTCGACCAATTTCAACGCAATGTTCCTTATGCGGGTGTTGTCAAAGCTTTTGGGTCATTAGTCAAGCAACTATTAACTGAGAGCGAAACGCAACTCACCACTTGGAAAGAAAAACTTTTAGCGGCGTTTGGTGATAACGGTCAAATCATTATAGATGTCATTCCCGACGTAGAACTCATTGTTGGCAAACAGCCACCCGTCCAAGAGTTAGGTGCTACGGAAGCGCAAAATCGTTTTAATTTAGTATTTCAAAAATTTATCCGAGTGTTTTGTTCAGTCGAGCATCCCTTAGTCATTTTTCTAGATGATTTACAATGGGCTGATTCCGCTACTTTGAAACTGCTGCAAGTAATGATTGCAGATGAGGAAACAAAATATTTATTTCTAATTGGTGCTTATCGAGATAACGAAGTGAGCCAGACCCATCCTTTAATCATGACTCTGGAGGGGCTGCAAAATCAAGGCGCGACTATTAACCACATTACCTTAACTCCCTTAGATATCGAACATATTACTAACTTGATAGCTGATACTGTACGGAGGGATAGAGGCTCAGTCATCTTCCTAGCTGAGTTAGTCGTCGGTAAAACTCAAGGCAATCCTTTTTTTGTCAATCAGTTTCTGAGAACTCTCTATGAAGAAAACCTCCTGAATTTTAATTATGAGCAAAGAAACTGGGATTGGAATATTTCAGAAATTGAAGCCGTAGGGATTACCGATAACGTCGTTGAGTTGATGGTCGGTAAATTGAGAAAACTGCCAGATTCAACTCAGCAGGCTTTACGGTTAGCTGCTTGTGTGGGCAATAGTTTTGACTTAAATACTCTCTCGATAGTCAACGAAAAATCTACCGCCGAAACTTTTACAGAGCTAGTGCCCGCGATCCAAGATGGATTAATTTTAGCCACTTCTGAACTCGGCGTAACAGAAGAAGAAATCGTTGAATCTCATCTAGTAATCACTACTTACAAGTTTTTGCACGATCGCGTGCAACAAGCAGCTTATGTTTTGATTGAGGAAAGTTCTAAAAAAACAGTTCACTTACAAATCGGTCGCTTGCTGTGGCAAAATACCTCGCCAGAGAAACGAGCGGAAGAGATATTTGCGATCGTCGATCATCTTAATTTAGGAATTGAACTGCTTAGCGACGAATCCGAACGCACTGAAATCGCTAAACTAAATTTAATTGCCGGTCAAAAAGCCAAAGCAGCTACAGCCCATGAGTCGGCGATTAAATATTTGCAAGCAGGGTTGGGACTGTTAGTAGAAGATAGCTGGAACAGTCAGTATGAACTAACATTAGCGCTGCATACCGAAGCAGCAGAGGCAGCATTTCTGAGTGGTGATTTTGACCTAATGCAGAGATTCGTTGAGATAGTCCAAAACTGCGCTAAAACGCTATTGGACACAGTAAAAGTGTATGAAGTCCAGATCCAAGCTTATGTGTTGCAGAAGAAGCCACTAGAAGCAGTTAATACAGCGTTAGAGGCTGTAAAGCTGTTAGGAGTAGAGTTTCCGTCTCAGCCTAACCCGTCGGATATTGGACAGGCACTAGGGGAAACTGTGGCAATTTTGAACGGGAAGCGAATTGAGGATTTAATTGACCTACCTCCAATGACCGATCCATATAAATTAGCAGTCATGAGACTTATTTCAACTATCTTTGCTGCTTCATACATTGCTGCTCCCGAAATATTGCCATTGACTGTGTGCAAACAAGTACAATTATCCGTCCAATATGGTAATGCTTCTGTTTCTCCCTTTGCTTATGCCAATTATGGTTTTCTTCTTTGTGGAATTGTGGAGGATATTGATTCGGGTTATCAGTTCGGTCAATTAGCTTTAAGTCTCTTGTCAAAGTTGAATGCTCAAGAAATCAAAGCCAAGACAGTTGTCATTGTAAATATATTTACCCGACATTGGAAAGAGCATCTGAGAGAAACCTGCGAGCATTTAGTGTCTGCTTACTCTAGCGGAATAGAGACAGGAGATTTAGAATATGCTGGCTATAATCTACAACAGTATTCCTGTTCAGCTTACTCTAGCGGCAAACAACTGACTGTCCTTGAAAGAGAGATGGCAACTTACAGAGATGCTGTTCATAAAATCAACCAACAAACAGCGCTTAATTATATAGAAACCTATTGGCAGGCTACCTTGAATCTGCTCGAAAAAAGTGAAAATCCCTCCCTTCTAAAGGGCGAAGTGTGCGATGAGGATATAAAGTTGCTATTGCACAAGCAAGCAAACGATAAAACGGGAGTTGCTTACATATATTGGAACAAACTTTTACTTAGTTACTGGTTTGATAATTACTCAGAAGCGATTGAAAATACAGCTATAGCAGAGAAATATATAGACGCATTGGTAGGAATGCCCCCTTTTCCTATCTTCCATTTTTACGATTCTTTGGTGCGGTTGGCAGTGTATTCTGATACTCCACAGTCAGAGCAACAGGGCATTCTTGACAGAGTACAAGCTAATCAAGAGAAAATGCAAAAATGGGCGCATCATGGGCCAATGAATTATTTGCATAAATTCTATCTAGTAGAGGCAGAACGCCATCGGGTTTTAGGGGAAAAAGTAGAGGCAATCGAAATGTACGACAAGGCTATTTCCCTTGCTAAAGAAAACGAATACATCAACGAAGAAGCACTCGCTCACGAACTTGCTGCCAAATTTTACTTGGCATGGGGCAAAGACACGATCGCCCAAGCTTATATGCAAAACGCTCATTATAGCTACCAACTGTGGGGCGCTATAGCTAAAGTTGAGGATTTAGAAAAGAAATATCCCCAATTCCTAGCTAGAACATCAGCCAAGACAACAACTCAAACAACAGTTAACCGAACAACCAATAAGGCTACTACCACTAGCACTAATTTGGGAGATACACTAGATTTAGCCACAGTAATGAAAGCTTCCCAAGCAATTTCAGGTGAAATAGTTTTGAGCAAGCTGCTGGAAAGGTTGATGAAAATTGCGATCGAAAATGCAGGCGCCCAAAAAGGCTTTTTAATTTTAGAAAAAGCAGGAAACTGGGCGATAGAGGCTGAAGGTTCCGTGAAGGAGGATGAAATTAGCGTGCTGCGATCGCTTCCCCTCAATGCAGAAGCTGCTTCTGGGGAAACGCCCAGACTGGCAAGTGCGATCGCCCACTACGTCATCCGCACCCAGGAAAACGTAGTTTTAAATAACGCCACCCAAGAGGGAC
>NZ_JAUBRM010000119.1:0-14524 GCF_036701905.1 Microcoleus sp. MON2_D5 | reverse complement strand
TTCGTGCTAAACTTTTCACTCCCTTTTTTACTACTAAACCAATCGGAAAAGGTACAGGCATGGGATTGTCAATCAGCAAAAAAATTCTGCTAGAAAAACACTGCGCTCAATTGGATTGTATTTCTACGCCAGAGCAGGGAACGCAGTTTATTATTGAGATGCCGACTATCTGTATAGGACCCCATCTCGCGGTAGCTATGGCCTAGAAAGCTCATCTGGCAATTCATCATATAGCGGTTTTCAGTTGCATGAGAACCGGGTAATTGCTAATTGCTAAGTAATCAGAATTCTGACAGACTTTTTTGGCGCCTATCCCCACCCCTGAAGGGGTGGTGATAGGCACTGCGGATGAAAGGCCCATTCTTCTAACTTAATTGTGTTGGTTTTTAATATATTTTTTAACAATCTCTTCCGAGCCTTTACCAACTGTGCCGTAAAAATACAGCAAATTCCATGTATGTGTAGTACACTGAATTCAGTAGATAAGCGGCTCAAATAACACTTTATTCGATCGAGTTTCGTAAAAAAATAGTTAAAGCCTATGAACCCGGTGATACATCAATTAGAACGCTGCTGAATTGTTGAGCGCGTAAATACAAGATTAACACATCCTGATAGCTCGTTTGACAGGAAAAACTTTTTGTTATTCTACATCACGCAACAAGTTGCTCAGACATTCCCTTCGATTATTAATTCACTATCTAAAGTTTGCTCATCTTCCGATCCCATATCAAAATCAAAGAAATTATTTGGCTCTTATGCGATCGCCGGCGTTGCTTAGTGATACCCTAATTCAGCAACGCCTTTTTTTTAATACCATCTGCTCAACGATCTTCGCTTCGCTGCAAATGCCGCCCAACTTCCTGATGACATACGTGCCAAAAATACAGGGCTAAATTCAGAAGAGCTAATAATTTAGTGCCATCTTCTAACATCGCGTGTACTCCTTGACTTTGCAAGTTTAACATATCCTCAAACCGGGAGATAGCGAACAAGAGAAATGCTGCGACTAATGGCAGGTAAGGAGTGGTTTTCATGTATCGCCAAAACTTAACTCCGTAAAGGAAAACAGCACTACCATAACACAAATAAATTAATTTCTTAGATATTCCCAACCGAGAAATAATCAAAGTCATCCGAAACCTGTCATCCAGGAAAAAGACTCCGAGTAGTAAAGCACTAAAAAATAAGAAGATTGCCGCTCGACTGCGCGGATTTTTCTGGCGCAGCACCCCGAAAGTAAATGCACAAATTGCGACGGGAATGCACCAGAGGACTTCGGAAACTCCGGTTAGAATGCCTTCGTAAGGGAACCAGAAATTAAAAGGATCGCTAAACAGGCGTTCAACTCCGTCTCCCTGGTTGTTGAGTTTTGCGTATACGCTCAGCCCGCCCAAAATCAGAACAGTCAGAATGTTAAAAGCCGCTAAAAACCGTACACGAAAAAAGTGTTTTTTGAAAACTTCTAAAGAATTTGACAACTTGGGAATTTGAGCGAATAAATGCAGATGCTTCATAAAAAATGTCTCTAATCAATAGGGATCGTTACTTATTCACGGGTAGCCAAACCACAAATGTAGTGCCACGCTCCGTTGGATATAATAAATTAGTTTCTGCTGAGGGCAGCCATTCAGGATTGACTGGGGAAAATACTTCTATTTCTCCTTGCATTTGACGGACTAAATCCCGGGCGATCGCCAAACCCAATCCTGTCCCAGGAATTTCGGTCTGCGCTTTTTCTCCCCGGTAGTGCCGCTCAAATAAATGCTCTAAATCCTGGGGGGGAATGCCGGAACCAGTGTCGCTGACTGCAACTGCTATGGCAGGCAGTTGGCTGTATCCTGCCCGATCGCCATCCGCTGCTTTGTACCTTACTTTAATATAAATTTGGCGGCCGGCAGGGGTATATTTCAAAGCATTGTCAATTAAATTGCTCAAAACTTCGCGCAAAGCTCGATCGTTCGCCCAGACTGGTGGCAAATCCGCCGGAATGTCGGCTACCAATTTCAGATTCCTTTCAGATGCCATCGCTTCGGCGGAAATTAACAGCGGTTTTAAGACTTCTGCCACAAAACAGGATTCCTGCAAATTGGCAGCAGGTGACAGCGAGAGAGGAGAATGCCGGATTGATTCCACATTGGAGATTGCTTTTTCTGAAGTACCCGATCGCAGTTTTAGATGTGCTTCGCCGGTGTCAACGGTTCGATCGAACTGGCCGAGCAACTCTTGCAGCCGATCGCTCTCTCGGACAATACTAAAAGCCACATTGCGGTTTTTGTCTTCCGGTACCAGCCGCCGCGTTAACAGCTTGCCAAAAGTTCGCAACGCTGTCAGCGGACTTTTGAACTGGTGCAGCAAATTGTGCATCGTGTCGTAAACCTGAGCCTGGATTTGCCGACTCGTACCCAATTCCTGCTGCATCCACTGCGATCGCTGGTCTAAAATGCAGGCTAGGGCTAAGGTGCGAGCAATTTGTTGTATCTGAGCCTCCTCTCGCTCGTTCCAAGGCCTGTCTTGCCGACCGCTGACTAGAAGTCCCATTACAGCTCCCTCGTGTATCAGAGGCGTCACAATTTGCCTGCGCTGCTGCCACACATTCTCCGGGCCTTGACACTGATGGGAACTGCGCTCCTCACCCGGAAGTCGCTCGGGTGCGATCGCCTCTACCGTTGATTCTTTTGCCACAAGAGGCGGCGCCAGCAGTCGCGGTACCGGTTTGACTGTCGAGCTTTCGGAAGATTGCAACCTCAACCCCTGATTTTCTTCCGATTCGGCTGAGGTTTCTGGGTAAACCGCGATCGGCACCAACTTTGCTTCGCTGCCTTCTACCAACTCTTGTGTCAGGTATACCGCGCTGAATTTCGCTCCCAAACTAACGGCGATGGCCACCTGCGAGCGGCAAAGTTTGACAAATTCGGAACTGGCTGGCATTAACATGAGCGCCACATTAAGATATCTAACGGAATTCTAAGTAAATTACAAACGAGCGGCTACCGATTACTGATGAGAGACTTTTAGATTTCAGGTTTCTTTCCTTTGATAGAAGCCAGCTATGTTGAAGGCATGGGGCTTTCATGAACCCAAATTGCCCCGCATCCGGGTTTGCGTAGTTTCCACCGATCCCCAAGCTTGGCTCTTGCCGGAAGTTGCGGCCCACCATACCACAACCGCTACACTTTTGTCGATCGGCAGGAATGTTAAGATTATGTCGATATATTAAAAACAGTTGAATTTTTGAGCTAGAACGGATATACTGGCCTCGGATTTGGTAGCTATCATTACAACCTGTCTGCTCATACTGTCTGCTCACAGAGGAGGTAAAGAAATTGGCCAGGAGACGCAAACGCAAGAGTCGCCGCCGACAAGAAGGACGCAGAATTTTAGAGTGTGTGCCTCAATATAGCATCGAGAGCGGCGAAGATAAACCCGTAACAGCGGCTCGCAAGTTCATCCATGCAGAAGGCATTGCTCCCCCAGCTTTGCTGTTAGTCAAGCGTAACGAGCATACCACTGACAGATACTTCTGGGCTGAAAAAGGTTTATTTGGAGCCCAATACGTAGAAGAGAACCATTTCTTGTTTCCCAGCTTAAAGGTGATGTTGGAAGCTACCACAGAAAAAATTCCTGTGGTGTCAGCCAGCCGCGCATAGCTCAAAATGTTTAGCTCAAAACATTGACAGCAATGTTTTTCTAAGTCTTTTAACAAAAGCGCGAGAGTTCTCATTGTCTGGAGAGTGCCAACTGAAATTTATGCGAAAAGTCCTTAGCAATTAGGGTATAAGGAGCCATCGCAAAAGGCTCGCTCGCAGCCCAAGGGCGATCGCCACAATTGGCACTTTCACGATAATGGTTTTTTTTTGACTGTTTGGTCGATCGAACAAGTAGATCAAAAAAACAGCCAACGAGAGAGCCGCTCTTGAGTCATCCGTTTGTCAGCTCGAAGTCTAACTACGGCATCTAGCATATCAAAAAACGTTCCGCGTCAAACTTTTAATCGAGCGGTTTCAAATCTAAAGCTTTTTGCATGGCTGCTAGTTCATCGCGGTGAGCTCTGACAGTAACAAAGCTCTTGGTTTGGCTTCCAGACTCAGCAACTGATTCGAGTTTGAGGGAGACTTGCTCAGAGCGTCCAGCTTTTTTCCAGTAAAATACCCCCGCCAGCGGGGACAGCAGTACCAAAGCTAGGAAAATTTGACCCTGTTGGGGAACTAGCATTCCCAAAACCAGTCCCAAGCACAGAGCGCCGCCTGCACTCAGCAGAGTTAGAAAAATAGCTAGAAACCAACTCGGGCGCACAAAACCCTCAAACGTGACTTTATAGTTGGGGGCATCGACGGCTGCAACTCGGTAAGCTCTATCGGCAAAATACTGTTGTAAGTCGGCTAACAGTAACTCTTGGGCGCTCTCGGAAGCCAGCTTGACTTGTTCGATTCGATCTTTGACTGAAGCCTTGATGAAGAAAAACAAGCCAACAGCCAGCAGTAGCGTTAGCACAAATGTTGAAGGAAGAACAGCAGTATCCATCGGTAGAAGTTTGTGTAATTGAAATTCTCTACTATTACTTTACAGAACTTGACATACGAAAGCGATCGAGGACTTACGCAGACACTTTGTTATCAAAATTCGCAGAAAGCTTTGTAGCAAGGGGTTTTGCTCTCCATCACCCAATTCCCATATCTCCCCATCGTCGCTAATTCTCAAGTGACAATGCGTAAGTCCTGACGTAGTGTAGCTGCTTTAATAGCTGTGCCGCGGGCGATCGAGCAAAGCGAAGGCAATCGGGCAAATCGCTTTGCAAGTAGCGCCAGCTTCTCTTGGGTTTAGGCATCCGATTCAAACTCGGTTAACCCGTCTGACCAGTTTCTAAGGCGCGGGAACGACGATCTGACGCGCCGTTTCCCTGACCGATGTACTCATGCCAGAGACGAGCTAGGTCTTGAGCTTGGTGCCGCCACTCAGGGAGGATTTGATACATCCGGCGGGGGCGGCCGCGTCCTTCTACTTTTTTCCAGTAACCGGTGATTACGCCTTCATCTTCGAGGAATTTCAAAGCGCTGTAAAGAACGGTATCAGAAAGTCGGTAGATGGGGAATTCCCTCTCTAGTTGGCCAATCAGTTCTGTACCGTAGGAATCTCCGCGCAATAACACGGAGAGAATGTAGCACACAGCTAATTCCTTGTTTAGATAAACAGGAGGGGGGTCTTGAAAAAATTGATAGATATGTTCAAACTTCATCTGTCTTGTCCGCTGGAAACTCTCGTGATACCGTCAGGTTAACGGGAGAGGAAAGCGGGGCGGGAGATGCCGCTTCCTAAGGATTAAGTGGACATCGGGGAAACAGAGGTGCAGTATTTCCCCAGTGAATGTTGATGGCCCCAAAGGCTTGTCCTGCACTTCGGTAATGTTTGCCTGCCCCTTTGTTGAGGAGCACTGCCGTAACTAGCGCAATTTTTTCCTCTTCCAATCTATCGCAGCGACTCTTGTCAAGTGTGCGATCGCCTGCCTGAGTTGGCAGTTACTTTGGAAGTTAGTGTTTTAACTGAATTTGCCGTTGATATTTGCGCTTTAGCTTGGCTTCAAACCGAACTCAGGCCTAACATGGCGCGCAGTGTAAAAGTTAGAAAGACAAAAGTCGCTACAATCGAACTAATCAGGGCGATCGCAGTTGCCGGTCGATCGAGCAGGGGTTTGAGTCGCTCGAACAGGAAAAAGAAAATTCCCAGACATATCGTGATGAAAAAGCGCGGGTAACGAGAGACGTTATTAATAAAATCTTGCATGAGCTTGGTGGGGTAAAGTGTCACAGCACCATCTTTGACTGGTAACACTTGTGAGCGAGTTAGACAATTTTGGCACAGCCGAAGCTAAATCTGCCGATCGGGCGATCGGGCATTTTTGCCGCCGAGGCTGACATATATAATTCTAACGAAAACTTTTCGCCGATGGCTCCGGTACTGTCTGTTTAATGCCACGCGACCTCCGGTAAGAACTTCAGAAGTATTTCTATTGAGTTCTAGTTGTGATAAATATTATAGGGCCGTTATTTCTAGATAAATGTCTGCTGCCGCAACTTCTTTCGTCTTGCCACGTCCCTTTCTGAAATGGGCCGGAGGCAAAACTAGGTTGATTGGACAATATCAACCTTATTTTCCTGAAAAGTTCACAACTTACTACGAGCCTTTTTTGGGTGGCGGAGCTGTATTTTTTTACTTAGCACAGCAGCACCCTGGTTTGCAAGCTGTTTTAACAGATATTAATCCTGAGTTGATTAATGCTTATCGCTGTGTCAGGGATAAAGTTGAGGAACTGATTCTACTTTTAGAGGAGCATCAGTTAGAACATACCAAGGACAATAAAGATTATTATTACTGGGTGCGAGCGCGCTCCTACAAAACAGATACAGAAAAAGCAGCACGCCTGATTTACCTAAATAAAACTTGTTACAACGGCCTCTACAGAGAAAACTCAAAAGGTGAATTTAATGTTCCCATAGGTCGATACAAAAATCCTAACATTTGTCAAGCTGATTTACTGCGCTCGGTCTCATCTTTACTCGCGCCCGCTCAAATAGAAGTCAGAAAATTCGAGGAAATTTTGGATTTTGCTACAAGCAGCGAAGACTTTGTTTATTTTGACCCGCCTTATTATCCAATCAGTGCTACCAGTAACTTCACGACCTACAGCCGCGATAATTTCAAAGAATCGGAACAGCTTAAACTGAGAGATATTTTTGCAGAACTTGCAGAACGGGGCGTGAAAGTTATGCTGTCTAATTCTAACTGCGATTTTATTGAAAAAATCTACAGCGATACTCAAATTTTTCCAAATAACTCTCTACCAAAACTCATTGAAATATCAGCCTCAAGGGGAATTAATTCTAATAGTCTTAAACGCGGAAAAATCCAGGAATTATTAATACGTTCATTTTAAATTTTACTTAAGTAAAGTCTCTAATTAAGCATATTTTGCATGAGCAATACGTGGTTGCCACACTCGGCAAAGTTTTGTAATTCCTGTTACAGATATTTGTTAGCCCAGGTAATAAAACCTTCGAGCTTGTGAACTGCCAACAGATTTGGATTCTCAGGAATTTGTTTTTTAAACCAGTCGATCGAACCTTGCCTCATACCGTCACCACCCACTATAACAATAGTTGGCACCGGATAACAATTTTTAATATTTAAATTGAGGTAAGGATACTTCTCGTCTACTGAACCTTTGTCTTCTTGCCACTTGCATTCAACAATTAGACCCCGAGGAAACAAACCGGAACCCACAATATAAAAATCGACATTTATTTCAGTTTCATAAATGCTAGACCCGATATAAACCTGTTTAGCATATCGCTTGGGATTTTCAGTAGAGATTAAGAGCCAATCTCGCTTGCGCTTTTTCGGCAACTGGGGGCATATTTCGAGATATCCGTGGCCTCTCAACGTACCTTCTACAGTTGTTTCTAAAACAAAACCAGTTTTATTGGCTCTAAAACCCCTATTCATTTTGTTTGCTCCTGAATATAATCTGAATTAAGCCGATCGCACTTGAATCACCCCTCGGTCGAAAACCCGTTTGTCAGTACCTATAGAACTGACAAACATCCGGTCATCATAGACATCAAACGTCGCAAAACTCAGGCGGCTAGCAGAATACTCCGTCCACTCAGAACGCCCCACGGGACGAGTGCCAGCGCCAGCCCCGCAAATTAAATAAGTCGTACCGTTAATTGAGCGAGTGCGTTCGTAACTGTGTTCGTGTCCGTTGATATAAAGCTGCACGCCGTACTTTTGAAACAAAGGCGCCAAACTCTTAATAAAAGATTGATTCGATCCGTAGACGCCAGAGGAATAAATCGGGTGGTGACCGAACACAACTTTCCAAGGTGCGGTGCTCTGACTCAACTCTTTTTCCAGCCAAGCAAGCTGATTTTCCCAGTCAGCATTGTGATTGGTATCTAAAGCAAAAAACTGTACCGGATCGCGGCGAAAAGTATAGTAGCGACCTTGCATATTAAAACCAGCATATTTAACTTGCTGGTCGCCGTTACCAGTGCGGATGTCGTGATTTCCCAGACAAGCATAAAATTTTACGTTTTGCTGCAATAACGGCCCATAAGGCTTCTCGAAAACAGCATTAATTTTTTCAAATTCGCCGTTATTGTAGATATTGTCGCCGGCGAGAACAGCAACATTAAAAGGGTTTTCCCGGTGATATTGCGCCATCGCCTCAGCCACAGCATACTGACCTTCAGCGCCGGTACCGGTGTCGGCCACCGAAATAAAGCGTAAAATAGGCGGTGAGGCCGGCAATGGGACGCTCGCCCTTTCTGCTTCAACGTTAGAAGGCACAGCAGCCTTGGCGTCTGTACCCCAGGCAGTCCGAAGCTGAAACATTTTCCAGACTCCGGCCAAACCTAAGCTGCTGAGACTGCCTAAAATTAGAAAGTGACGGCGTTTGATGCTCATTTTGATTCAGTTACAACTAATGAAATGATAAATTAAGGTTGAGATGGCTCAACTAAAATTTATCGCTTTTAGATATATTTGCAACGCCCCAAGGCAGAGAAAATGTCCGAAGAACAACTAAACCAGTCAATTCCAGAACCCTCTCAATCTCCGACACCGCAGGTTGATTCGGCTGCAAAGTCTGCCCCCACTGGCAGCAAAACTCAAAATGCCAGCAGCGCGGTTCCCAAAAATCAGAGAATCAAAGCTTTGATTGCGTCGATTGGGAATTTGGGAAAAAAAGGCAAAAAATTACCAACCGAACCCCCGTTGCAGCTCCAAAAGCCGATCGCGCCCACTGCTTCTGACTCAGCAACAGTAACTCCTCCCGCTGTTGCTGCGGAAGTTAACAGCGTGCCACCAAAAGTTGCTGTAAAATTTGATAAAAAGCCTGTATCCCAACGCAGGGAAGGGAGCTTTTTAGAGAACGCCGGTGTACTTTGGCAAAGTATTGTGCGGTTAGTGCGATCGCTACTGCCACCATCTACGAACCAGAAGCTGTCCGATCCAATTTTAAACGCCGCCATAGCAGCAATTCTGATCGTTGTAGTCGGTTTAACTTTCAATAGTTTCTCGGCAAAACCGCCGGAGAAACTAGCAAAAGTGCCTCTCGCAGCAGCGCCGCAATCGCCGCCAACCTTTGACGATTTTGTGGGGCCGGGAACGCCGAAATCCCCAGAGGCGATCGTAGCGTCTGAGCCAATCTCTGCTAAATTCAAAAGCAAGTTGCCCGATTTAGTGGCTCCGGAAAAACCGCAACCAGTAGAAATTATCCCACCGCCACCGCTGACGCCCGAACAGTCTCTGATTGCTGCGATTCAAAATCAAGTTACTGACATTAAGAATCGACTGGGCGGCAGTTTAGTTGAGTCTGTTCAAGCTAATTTTTCCAGCAGCATTTTGACAGTAAAAGTCGCTGAAGATTGGTACAAACTCAGCGAAGTTGAGCAAAATCAACTAGCAACGAAGATGTGGAAGGAGGCTAACTCACTCGATTTCAGCAAGTTAGAAATTGCGAATATGCAAGGCAAGTTAATAGCTAGAAGTCCGGTTGTTGGTTCGGAAATGATTATTTTAGATAGAGGGATTAATTAGAATTTAAAGAGTCTGTATCTGTACACCATCTTACCAGCCTTACAGTCCAGGACGCAGAACCTAATTATGTAGCGTGTTCCCTGCGTACCTTACGGCTGTTGATTTGTTTGAGAAATATCGAACTTTTCCCACCTCCGACAGAAGGCTAGCATTAAATCATATGATGTCAGCGGTCACGACCACAATTAAATAGGTTTGTAGTGAGGACTTCAGTCCTCATAAAACTACTAGGAATGAAGTTCTCACTAGAAACCTTAGAACGCTTATTTACCCTACATTAAATTAATTAACTTTGAGGAAAATTGAAAAATGACAATTTTAACTCAAGTCGAACAAGTAGAAATTGAATATCCCAGCAGCGACGGAAACCCGAGGGCTGAAAGCGGCATCACGCGCGATTACATGACTTACAGTGTAGAAGCTGTCAAGCTTTACTTCCAAGAACGTTCTAATTTTTACCTGTGAGCTAATTCTTTCATTTATTATGGACAAGAGAACAACCAAGCGGTTGTTGCTCCGGATATTTATGTGGTGTTTGGATTTGCCAACCACAAAAGGGATAATTATAAAGTTTGGGAAGAAGGCGGACTTCCTCCAGATTTTGTGTTATAAATTACTTCGGCAGCAACTCAGACGAAAGACCAAGAAAGTAAACCGGAAATTTATGGGTCTTGGGGAGTTAGGGAATATTTTCAGTACAATCCGTCGGCCGATTATCTGAATTCGATTTTACAGGAAGTAGGTTTGATAACAATCAGTACGAGCCGATTGCAGCCAACAAGATCGCTTTCGATACGCTGTGGTTGTTCAGTGAAGTGCTGGGACTGGAATTGCATATAATTTCAGGAGAATTGAGGTTTAGAGTTCCTGAAACGGGTGAGTTTTTGAAGACTCACAAGGAAGAAAACCTGGGACGACTGGCGGCGGAGTCAACATTGCGCCAGCTCGTAACTCAACTTTTAAATTCTGGAATGAGTCTGGAACAGGTAGCGCAAATGATGAATTTATCGACCGTGGAAGTGAGACGAGTGGTAGGGGAAAATTTTTGATCGATCGCACTTTTCCCAGATATCAAGGATAGTGCGATCGAAGTATGGGACAAAAAGAGAACAGTCAACAGTCAACAGTCAACAATTAACTAATGACTATAGAGGCTTATTAGTAGGTTTAAAACCCTGCTTTTGAAAATAGGTTCTAAATACCTCGTGAGCAATTGGTGCCGCCGCTACAGCACCATATCCGCCGCCTTCAACTATAACTGCGATCGCAACTTCAGGTTTGTCAGCAGGAGCAAAACCCACATACATAGAATTGTCAGGATGACCGGGCATTTCCACCGTTCCAGTTTTGCCCGCACTTAAAGGAATAGTACCATCATTCAAGCCGCGGCCTGTACCTTTTTTCACCACCTCAATCAATCCTTGTTTAATGACATTTAAAGTTGCCGGCTTAATACCTGTTGAAATTTTTTGAGTAACAGGCGTATTGGTTTGAGAAGCCAACAAATGTGGCTGCACTCGCCAACCACCGTTGGCAATAGTTGACACCATCACTGCCAATTCTAGGGGAGTACAAAGTACCAAACCTTGACCGATCGCCATTGTTACCGTATCGCCCACATACCAATCTTCCCCATACATTTTCTGTTTCTCTGCTGGGATCGGAACTTGACCGTGATTGGCGGATTCCAACCCCAAAAGTTCTAAATTAATAGTACCGCCAATGCCCATTTTCTTAGCCCATTTCGCCATTTCTTCCGGCCCGGCTTCCATGCCTACTTGATAGAAAAACGTATTGCTGCTGTAGGCCAAAGCATCGCGGAAACCGATCGTGCCGTAACCGGCGCCGTGTTCGTTAAAGGAAATTCCGCCGATGTTAATTGAAGAAGAACTTACCAAAGTAGAGTCAGGAGAAAACTTGCCCGACTCCATGCCGGCTACAGCAGTGACAATTTTAAAAGTGCTACCGACTGGATAACCTTGAACTGCTCGATTTAAAAAGGGTTTTTCTGGCCCTTGCAGCCGATCCCATTCTTTTTGAGTTACCTTGCGGGTGAAAATATTGGGATCAAATGTCGGCCAACTAGCCATTGTTAAAAGAGCGCCGGTTTTCACGTCGATCGCCACAACTGCACCCAGGCGCTCGCCCAAAGCTTTTTCCGCAGTTTTCTGCATATCTAAATCTAAAGTTAGCTGCACCGGTTTGCCGGGAATAGGCTCTTTTACACCTAAATCTTGGATTTCCTCGCCCTTAGCATTCACCTCGATTAAACGGTTTCCCCAAACGCCCTCTAAAGTTGAATTGGCTAATTTTTCAACTCCCATTTGACCGACGAGCATCCCCATCGGATATGCAGGATTAGCTTTTAATTGCTCTAAACTAGCTTCGCCGACGTATCCCAAAAGGTGAGCTGCTAATTGCTGGTGGGGATTGTCTCGGCTCGATTCTACGCGAATTTCAACTCCCCGCAAAGCATTAGTTTGTTCTCCCAAAGCGACGAAAGTACCGACATCGATATCTTTACTAATTCGCACTGGTAGGGCTGATTTGTAGCCAACGGCATCGATTTTTTTGATAATTTCGGCCGCGGGAAGTTTGACGATCGGGTCCAGTGTAGCGGCGATCTCTTGCCACTCCTGGGCCGATCGCTCTTTTGGCCACACATAGACCGATCGAGATACGCGGTTGGCCGCAAAAATCTGGCCGCTGCGGTCTAAAATTTGACCGCGAGTCGCTGGGACTGAAACAGGGCGAATGCGGTTATTTTCCGCCCGCTGTCGGTTGTAGGCTCCCTGTACCAGTTGCAGTTCGGCTAGACGAAATATTGGTAGCGTCACCAAGGTAGTGACGAACAGCATAAAAATCATAACTTGGAGCGAGCGGCTGCGTTGCCGTGCAGGATTGTCCAAGCCATTTTTGTCTAATCGGATTTTAGAGTTAAAAGAAAAATCGCCAGCCATATTAATTAATCTGCTCTTTTTATTCAACTAACAGGTTGATACGGTTCCCATCCGGATGATTTGGCAGATGATACAGGGATTATAACTTCTAACTCTTTAGTAACAGACATAAATTCTGTCGATTGGCAGACGAATCAGCCGGATTGTGTGATTAGCGTAGATGTTAAATATCAGGTTTTTGTGACAATTCAACTGTTAAGGAGGTAAGAGCGCTGTGGAACCGATCGATTTTTTGATTGCTTGGCTCGTGACGGGCAGCAGCTTGCTGCTAATTTCTCAACTGCCGATCGGCGTAGAAATTGACAGCACACCGAAAGCAGTAATTTCCGCGGCGGTTTTGGGAATTTTGAATGTTTTAATTTTGCCAATTCTGAAAGCAGTTTTTTTCGTGCCGAACCTACTAACGCTGGGATTGCTTTCCGGCCTGTTTGCTTTTGTAATGAATGTGATTGTTTTTGCCTCGGCTGCGAAGTTAGTTGAAGGATTTAGCTTGCGGATGGGTCTTTGGAGCGCGGTACTGGGGGCGATCGCCTTGGCTGTAGTTAGCAGCTTTATCAACGGCGCACTAATTTAGCAACTCCCCCTGAAAAAGGGCGATTGAAATCCCTCGATTTTTCCCACCCTTGCCTTGCGCGTTTCGTTTGTCTAGAACCGATTTCAATCGCCGAATATTTCTTCTCCCTTCTCCCTTCTTCCTTGTCCCCTCTTCCCTCTTCCCTCTTCCCTCTTCCCTCTTCCTTCTTCCCTCTTCCTTCTTAGTTCCCAATTGCCGACTTATAGGCTCTCACCTTAAGATCGATCCCAGTAATATCTGTCCCCACAACAACAGCCACCGCTCCTAAATCCAAGGCTTTTTTAGCGATTTCCGGCCCCGATATCCCGCCTTCGCAGATAACGGGAACCTTAAGCTTTTCTACCATTTCCGCAAGCAAATCAAATCCCGGCGGCGAAAAATTTTCCGTTTGGGCAGTATAGCCAAAAAGAGTAGTTGCTACAGTATCTGCACCCGCTTCGGTTGCCGCGATCGCAGCTTCTATTGTATCTACATCTGCCATCACTAATTTGCCCAATTCACTGTGAATTCGGTCGATTAATGTCTTTAAGTCTTCGCCACCAGCAGGACGGTTTCTCAGAGTAGCATCCACGGCAATAATATCAGCTCCCGAAGCCGCGATCGCCCGCGCGTCTTCAAACCGAGGAGTAATGTAAATCTCGCATCCCGGCAATTGCTGCTTCCAAATCCCAATTATGGGAGCGGATATCTGTTTTCGCACCGCTGCAATGTGAGCCGGAGTGTCAATCCGCACGCCCGAGGCACCTCGATTGATGGCGGTTCGAGCCATTGCCGCAATTACGATCGGATCGTGCAGCGGCGAATCAGCAGGTGCTTGACAAGAAACAATTAATCCTGTAGGAATTTGATAATTAATCATGGGGAATGGGGAATGGGGAATGGGGAATGGGGATGGGGCATCGGGCATCGGGCATCGGGTTTTTTTTGTAATTTATTCCCTGTGCCCTATTGAACTCAAATAAGCGTTAAGTTTTGGTAGTAGTTTATCGACAATTGGTTTAAATTTGCTTACTTCTTCGCTGGTGATAAGTTGTCTAGCATAGGCTAATCTTAACCAGTTTACTGTTTCGTACAAAGAGCCTCTTGCAATTTTTACAAAACGCCGATTATCTTGGTCATTATAACGACCTCTTCCTTCAGCAATATTAGCACAGACACTATCCGCAGACCGAACTATCTGTTTGCCCATCGTATCTTTTGTGAAGTAATCCCATTTTTTAACAATCTCCCAAATCTGATTCGCCCAACTTTCCGCCAACTTATAAACCTCTAATTCCTCAAAATCAGGTCTTCCCATAATTACGTCAAAAACTAATTATATAGCAATTCCATTTGAGATGTAAATATGAATTTCTATGGTAAAATAGGAAAGTTTGATAATAAATGAAAGGGG
>NZ_JAUBRM010000118.1:0-14857 GCF_036701905.1 Microcoleus sp. MON2_D5 | reverse complement strand
GCTACTTTTACCAACAGGGGATGAGAGCTATAAGTCAGATTCAGTCTAGCTCTTAGCCATCTTGTCACCCCCCCAGGTTTTAATTGTGGATGCGATCGCCATCCGGTGAGACAATACAGAACCCAGATCGGCAGGAAAAATCTGACTTGAGCGCGATATTTGGCAACGCGACTGCGTGCTATACCGATATGTGCATCTAAAAATTACTTTATGAAATCCCCAAGACTGTCCGACACAACCAACTTAGCCTTAACGAAGGAAAACCGGCTGCACTTAGAGCGACTGGTGAGCGCTGCGGCACTGACACCCGCAGAAATCAATGCTGGCAGCGATGCAGTTAGCGGGTTGACTCAAACCCCCAAATCCCTGCCTCCAAAGTATTTCTACGACGATCGCGGCTCAAAGCTGTTTGAGTTGATTTGCCAGTTGCCGGAATACTACTTGACACGCACTGAGACGGCTATTTTGCAGGGGTGCGCGGGGGCGATCGCAAATTTAACTGGCCCCTGCGAAATCGTCGAACTCGGCAGCGGCAGTTCCACAAAAACTCGGATTCTCCTTGATGCTTACAGTCAACTGGAGTATCCCCTGCATTATTTGCCGATCGACATCAGTCCTACTATCCTAGAAAGCAGCGCTTGTCAACTGTTGGCCGATTATCCGTCGCTCCAGATTCACGGACTTGTCAGCACATACGAATTAGCCTTAGCTAAAATTGCACCGTCGCCGTTGCCAACCCGAATGATTTGCTTTCTCGGCAGTACCCTGGGCAATCTCAACGCTCAAGAATGCGATTTGTTCTTCTCGCAAATTGTCGGTGCTTTGCAGCCGGGAGAGTATTTTTTGCTGGGAATTGACTTGGACAAATCTAAGGATATTTTAGAGCCTGCATACGATGACAGTCAAGGAGTAACGGCGGCATTTAACTTGAATATGCTGCGGCATTTAAATCGAAAATTTGAGGGAAATTTTGATTTAGCACAGTTCGAGCATTGGGCTTTTTACAATCAAGAGGAATGTCAAATTGAAATGCACTTAAAAAGTAAAAAAACGCAAACAGTGCAGTTGCGTTCTCTCAATTTAACGGTTGAATTTGCAGCGGGAGAAACTATCCGCAGCGAAATATCGCGCAAGTTTAATTTCAATACTGTAAAAAAAGAACTTTCGCAGCGTGGTTTAATGCCTGTGCAGGTTTGGACAGATCCAAATCAGTGGTTTGGCTTGATGCTTTGCCAAATTTCTGATGTTAATAAATGAGGTCTTCAGATATTACCCACAGTCAGGACACCGGGCCGCGATCATGGGTGTCAACTTAAGAGTGAAACCATTGATAAATATCGGTTTTACGTGAGTCTATATCTCGCTAAATCCCCCTTAAGAAGCTATGCTTTATAACCATTTTTCTTAACTTTTGGAGAGCGATCGCTCTTACGCTCTCAAACCCCCATTCCTCGATCACCAGTTATCAATAAACTTGACTTTTTATCAACAAACATAAGTGGCAAATTGTCAAGGCTGGTGGGAAAATGAATCAGGAAAGCCTTGTGAAACAAGGCTTTCCTGATTGTTAAGGAAGATGTGGGTACCGCATAGCTTAAGAAGGGGGGCTAGGGGGGATCGAACCCTAATAGTCAAACAGCAGACCGGTATTACGTTTGACGTTAAGTTGACACGAATGGGGAGAATCATATTAATTTTACTTCACTAGGGCGTTATTTTTTGTGGAACCCGAAGGCTCTGCTTGGAACTTATCGCATAAGTGTTGTGCCATAAGTTGAGCAACTTGCTCATGGCCTTGACTATTCCAATGGCCTTCACAGGGTAGAGCATTGGGAAAGCCATGTACGCAAGTTTTATTTTTTTCTGCATACTCTCGCAATCGCGGGACTGTATCCAAGGTCGTAATATTGAGGGTATCGCCAAGGGATTTGATTCTCTGATTAGGATAATACAAGTCCTTAATGCCAGATTGTTTCATATGGCCTTGACGAGCTATAGGATCGGGGTGGACTTGAGATCCCGTACTGACAATCAAAACCATAAAATCTGCCTTTTTTGCCGTAACTTCCTGATTCATTAGTGAAATTAATCCTTCTGTCACCTGCCAAGCCTCTTTCCATTCTGGATCAATAGGTTCTTGAAAGTTCTTAGAAAATCGTTTTTTTTCTGTGGCATCAAGCAGACGTTTCTTATTCTCTAAATCAACTTGTCTGACTAACCGCAAAATGCGTGAATTATTGACCCACCAAGTGGGAAGATAATCAACCAGGGAAAAATTCAAATATTCATGTTCTTTAGGTGACATTTTAACCCATGACATATCTGGGACTAATTCACCATTTTTATAGACGAAATAGGGCCGACGTTGATAAAAATCAAGTTTTTTTGAATTATTAATAAGATCGTTGCCCGGGAAAAAAGCTAAGATTACTAAATCGGGAGAATATTTCCAGACTTTATGGCGCAAAGTCATTAGTTCTTGAGCCGTCCCATAACCCTGAACCCCAAAATTAATTACCTCAACTTTGCGCTCGCCTAAAGCTGTACATTTTTTATTGAGTTGCTTTCTCATTTTCCACCAAAAAGTCTTTTCCATCGGCACTTGTAAAGCTTCGGCAAAGGAATCTCCCACCACCGCGATCCGAAAAGTTTTTGGTGGTTTCTCCTTCGTATGTTCACGATCGCGTAAACCATCTTTATTCGCCTGGATGAAGGAGCGCTCCCCTTCACCATGCCACTCGAAAGACGCGCCCGGATTCAATGACCAAGCTCCAGCGGGATCGTCTAATCTGTAGGTCTCAAAAGAGACAGGCTCACTGGGCTTTTTCAGACCTTTAATTCCCCCCAGATGAAGAGCTAATTCTCCCAGGAAAACACCCGCCATAATTCCCCCCAAAATTAGGCTGAGTTGTTGCCCCCATAAACTTAGTTTTCTCATGTTAGTTTTCTCTTGGGTAGAAATCGGGTCTCAATCGCGGCAAGTATCTCAAAAAGACAATCCCTACAATACAATAATTGGTGTTTGGAGCGCGCTCAGAAAAAGTCGCAACCGCTTCCAACCATAATTAATTGGATTCAGGGATAAGGGCGCTATCCTGTCTCTATTGAAAAACTGTCCGAAGTATTGCTCTGGGTAAGTTTACCAAAGTATTTGACTCTTAGCAATTACCAATTCCCAATTACCAATTAACAAATCGGCCGCTGTCCGGGTTTTACGGCGTGAATGTACTCGCTGCCCGATGTCGGCCATCCCCGCTTATAATAAGCTTCCTCCGGCTTCCCCCAGCCCAACTGCAACAAAATTTCTAGAAAATCCAACTTTTCCCACTTCGAGAGACTGGCCCATTCTGTGCGCTGTGCTATAGCCTCTACATCAACCGGCTCGATCGATCGAAAATCCTTCCCGTTGTTAATGCTTAAATACAAATCCATCCCGGCAGTTACCTGCTGCCAGAATTCCAACATAGCAATCTTAGCTGCCTTCAGCGTGATCAAATCAACCGGTAGAGCTATTAATTCGTCATCCACTGCCGGATAGCGTAGAGTATTGCCTTTAACCGCGATTTCCCGCCAGACAATCCCAGAAACTTGATGTTCCCGCTGGTATTCGTGCACGGCAGCCTTAAAATTTTGATAAGCAGTGAACTTCTGAACTCCCTCAGATTTGAGAAAGCGGTCAATCACGGGGTTGCCTGTAGCAGGAGTTTCAGTCAAGTTGAGGCGCCGCCCATGCAAGCAGGCTTGGCGCTCTTCTTCGAGGATTTTAATGAGTTCCGCCGTGCTGTAGAGCTTGGACATCTTTATTGAGGCAAAATCAAGATATTGGCTGATATTCGGCTGGTTTTCTCGACTAATCTTCGGTAAAGATAGTTTTGCTGTTCTAGGCAATATTCAGTTTTGCCGTTATTCTAACTTTTCTTGCTGCTTAATTCTAGTTTGATAGTTTACAGGAGTCGAGCCGCGAAATCCCGACAGCCTCTTAAAAAAAGCAGTTAAGAGGGTATCGAATCACGAACTAGAGTGGGAACTGCACCGCCGACGTACCTCGCGGGATTTTTCGCCAAAAACAAAGCCCCCTCCAAGGAGGGGGCAAAACTGATTTAGAGGTTTGGGAGTTTTATTTCATGGGTCGATCGAACAACCCGAAAAAAAAGCAGCATTCGCACCTGCTGTCAACTACCAAAACTCAAATTTTCAGTCTCAAAGCTTAGTAGCGTCGTGAAGAGCGCTCTTTGTCGCCCCAGCCGCCGCCGCCGCCCGAGGAGCGTTTGTTGTCTTCGCGAGGTTTGGCTTTGTTGACTTTCAAGTCGCGGCCCATCCACTCAGCACCGTCTAGAGCTGCGATGGCTGCTGCTTCTTCTGCCTCGCTTGCCATTTCCACAAAAGCAAAACCCCGCATCCTGCCTGTTTCCCGGTCCACTGGCACTTGGACGCGGCTTACAGTACCGTACTCGGCAAATACTTCGTTGAGGTCGTCTGATGTTACCTCATATGAAAGATTACCCACGTAAATCGACATAAAATCTCCAGAATCATTAAGGTGCAGAGATTTAGATTCGGAGAGACGCTTGTAAATAAACACCAACAAACTACGCCACCGAATTTAATTCTTGGAAAACCACTATAACATGAAGCCACCAGAATCAGCAATTGGCTGTCATAATTTTCAATTTTCGGTGCCGTCGGGCAATCGCCAACAGAAAGTATTCGTGATAAGTGACATCTTACACTCTTGGCGTCATCCGCTTGGTTTCTTGCTGCGCGATCGACCTGATATCTGAGATTTTTCGTCGCTGTTACCAGGTTGATTGGGTCGGATTGAGAACAGTGCCTGAGATTCAGTTATAACTGACATCACGCACTGTTCTCCCTGGACAAGCCTCCTGCCCGTTCCACCAGAGATAAATGTTTTTAGCCCAGCATTAATCTTCCGAGTCAATGTCCCATCTTCCATCTCCCGTCTCTCATCGCATCCGATTTAGCCCCCGATAATGGCGGTTCCCAAATAATTCTCAAAAGAGTTATTAGTCATATCTACGCGCATTTTATACATATAGACATCAAAGTTCACCCGAGATAGAGCGACTTTGCCAGAATTGCCCTTTTGAATTGCGGGTCTTCCTGCATACAGAGGAAAATTACTTGTAATTTTTATTCACAATAGATTCAGTTTTAGCTTATGAGATATCCCATTTGCGGCTCTCAATATATTGTAAAAAAATGTCGCACTTACAAAGACAAAAAAAAATGAAGCTTCGAGATTGGGGAAGACAATAGGTGAGGGCTTCGAGACACGAACTGATTTTTAAACAAACAAGATAGTTGATTATCGTGAGTCGCTTATAGAAAATATTTTTGGTTGGATTGGTAAGCTAGTTAATTTTGTAGCTACGCTAGTTTTTAAATGATACTTTTCTAATCTTTGAACTGTCCATGTGCCAAATTTATATATCCTAATTATTGGGTGCTTGGGTGATACTATATAACAATATTTCACTATATTTATCTGTTCATCTCTTACACTTGCTAGATTGTCTGGCTTTGCCTAAATGCAATAATAGAAGACTTTAGTAAAAAAAATCAGAAATATTAGCTATACTTTGCATCATTCAATAAAAATAAAATCATAGTTATTTGTCTAAAATTTCCCTTTCCTTCATTTTTTAAAGCTTTCTGTAGTTTCTATATTTGCTCTTTCTCTGAGATGATTATATGGTGGCATTTTTACACTAATTGCATGAATTTGGTTTTCGATTATACCGTATTTAAATGTCTAACAGCTTATGTCCTAGGAAAGATGCGATCGCACTCCTACCTCCCTAGCATTATAAAAGTTGAAAGCCCAGAGTCCACAAAGATTGTCTAGTACAGAGAGAAGCAAGCCTAGACAAACGAGCGTGAAGCAGTTACAGAGGATTTTAAATGGTTATAAACAGTTCGTTGACCCGGCCCTTGGCTGTCGTGACGGGTGCCTCTAACGGTATCGGCTACGAACTCGCCAAACAGTTCGCTCAAAACGGATTCGATCTCCTAGTCACCGCCACCGGAGCGAGCATCAATGAAGCGGCTCAAGCCTTTGAGGGGCTCGGTGCCAAAGTCGAGACAGTGCAGGCAGACCTCGCTACCTACGATGGTGTTGAGACGCTCTACAACCAGATAAAAGCGACTAATCGGCCAGTGGATGCGATCGCAATTAATGCCGGTGTCGGCGTCGGGGGCGACTTTGCCCGCGAGACAGACTTGAAGGACGAACTAAATCTGATAAACCTCAACGTTGTCTCCTCTGTGCATTTGGCTAAACGGGTAGTTAAGGATATGGTCGATCGCGGCCAGGGACGGATTCTATTCAGTTCGTCGATTGCCGCCCTAATGCCGGGGCCATTCGAGGCAGTCTATGCAGCATCCAAAGCCTTCATCCACTCGTTTTCGGAGGCACTCCGCAATGAGTTAAAAGATACAGGTGTAACTGTCACCTCGCTGATGCCCGGCCCAACCGATACTAACTTCTTCCATCGGGCGGAAATGGATGACACGAAGGCGGGCGCAGACAAGAAAGATGATCCAGCCGAGGTTGCCAAGCAGGGATTTGAAGCCTTGATGGCCGGTAAGGACAACATCATTGCAGGTTCACTCAAGACAAAGATCCTGGCCAACGCGAGCAAAGTTTTGCCTGATACCGTCAATGCCGAACTGCACAGTCTACTTACTGAACCGGGATCTGCTAACCAATAATTTCCGCCCGTCTTACTACTCTTATGTGGAGATTTAAAGAAAGTAAATATCGCCGATAATTGCAAGATTGCTGCCGATAAAAGCGTGTTTACTTCTCCCAGTAGTGCCGATTTAGCACAGTTTGAGCAGGCGTTCATCGATGCCATTATGTAGCATCCGCCTGGGATGCGAACTGAGGAATAAATGGTTATAGCCTAAGTAATGTAATACAGAATATTTATGCAAATTCATCATCTCAATTGTGGCTGTATGTGTCCCATTGGTGGGGCGCTTTTCGATGGCTTCAGTCGGGGTTTGACGGCTCACCTCGTCTGCCACTGTCTGCTCGTTGAAACGAATCAGGGGCTTGTTCTGATTGATACCGGCTTCGGATTGCGGGATATCCAGTCCCCTTACTCTCGGCTCAGCCCGTTTTTCGTCCATTTTAATAACATCCAGTTTGATCGCAAGTACACGGCCATCCATCAAATTGAACAGCTCGGATTTTCACCAAGCGATGTGCGCCATATTGTGCTAACCCACCTCGATTTCGATCATGCCGGTGGTCTAGAAGATTTCCCGGAAGCAACGGTACACGTCATGCAGGCTGAAATTGATGCCGCACAGGATCGGCACGGTTTCATCACAAAAAGGCGCTATCGTCCGGGGCAGTGGGATGAAGTCAAACGCTGGAAATACTATTCGGCGGGTGGCGAACCTTGGTTCGGTTTTGAAGCAGTCCGCGACCTCGACGGGTTGCCGCCGGAGATTTTGCTAATCCCGTTGGTGGGGCACACGCGCGGTCATGCTGGCATTGCCATTGATACACCCGATGGCTGGCTCCTGCACGCAGGCGATGCCTATTTCTACCGACACGAGATGGATGCCACTAACCGACGCTGCACGCCCGCTTTGCGCGCCTACCAATGGATGATGGAGGTCGATCGCAAGGCTCGGTTGCTCAATCAAGGCCGGCTACACGCATTATCGGTGCAGCATAGTAAAGATGTGCGCGTGTTTTGCAGTCACGATGCTATTGAGTTAAAAGCCTTCGCTGGCGGGTCTAGGAACTCTTAAAACTAGAAATTTCATCATTACTATTGATTAGGCAAAGTAGGCTGTCGGGGAAGTTACAGCCCGACTGCGCTCTGGATTTTGAGACATCTTAAATTCAAAACTCTTTAGTGCAGCGAAGCGGTGAGTGAGTCCTAGTAGTTTCTTGAAGAAGGCATTTATGAATATCAGCAGACGCAAGTTGTTAAAAGTAACTTCTGCTTCAGGTTTGGTTGCAGCAGGGCTGGCTGCTTCAGAAGGGTTGTTGAAACCCGTGTTAGCTCAAGATGAACAGACTCAAGTAGAGGCTAAAAATGAAGTAGCCCAAGCTCAAACCCAAAGTGGCGAGATGAGTTACAGGACGCTGGGACGCACCGGAGAGCGAGTGTCTGCAATTGGCTTGGGGGGACACCATATCGGACGGCTTCGAGAGGAGCAAGAAAGTATTAAGCTGATTCGCAGTGCGATCGACCGTGGCATCAATTTCATGGACAATTCCTGGGACTATCACAACGGACGCAGCCACCGCTGGATGGGTGCAGCGCTCAAGGATGGCTACCGGCAAAAGGTGTTTCTGATGACCAAGATTGACGGCCGCACCAAGGGCGCTGCGATGATGCAGATTGATGAGTCACTGAAGGCGTTGCAGACCGATCGCATTGACCTGATGCAGCATCACGAACTTATTCGGATGGAAGACCCCGATCGCATTTTTGCTCCCGGCGGGGCCATGGAGGCCGTAGTAGAAGCGCAGAAGGCGGGCAAGATTCGCTACATCGGGTTTACAGGACACAAAGACCCTTTGGTTCACCTGCGAGTGATGGAAATTGCCGCTCAAAACAATTTCCGTTTTGACGCGGTACAGATGCCGCTGAACGTGATGGACGCTCATTTTAGAAGTTTTGAGCAACAAGTTCTGCCGGTGCTGGTGAAGAACCAAATAGGTGTATTGGGGATGAAATCTATGGGCGACCCCTACGTGCTTAGAAGTAATACAGTAAGCCCGATCGAATGTCTCCACTATGCGATGAATCTGCCTACTTCAGTCGTGATTACTGGCATTGATAGTATGCAACTCCTCGATCAAGCGTTTGAGGCGGCTCGCACGTTTAAGCCGATGGATCGAGCACAAGTTGCAGCAATGCTGAATCGCACTCGCGAGGCGGCAGCAAAAGGGCAATACGAACTTTATAAAACTACCAACCAATTTGATAGTACCGCCATGAACCCATCGTGGCTAGGATAAGCAGTTTTGTATTATTCATAAGCCAATCTAAGATGAAGCCGAAATTATTTCTTTAAATAACCCACAAAGGCTAGAGGAGAAGTTGTCTCCGGCTCTTTTGGATTGTTGCTAGGGAGCTAGGTTAAGCAGGCTGGGTGAGCCTCTTTAACGCCTGAATGGGTGGATTTTTTTCAAAACAAGATAATTTCACAACAATGTAAGGGAAATGGGTAAGGAAACAAAAAGGCGTGCAGTTGTTTTCATGGATAATGTTTCAGCTCACCAAGCGGCTTCGATTGAACCATTGATTCAATCGATCGGCGGTAGTGTTCTTTACCAATCACCTTATTCACCAAATTTTAATTTTATTGAATATTGGTGGTAACAACTCAAAGCTTTTTTACGTAGGTTTTCAACTTGCTCAAGGTTATTTGAAGGGATCGAATATCATTAATTACGATCGCGATATTCCGGCGGATATAGCAATACTAATTGCTTTGGGAATTAGATTTTTTTTATCAACCGCAGAGGGCGCAGAGAACGCAGAGGAAGAGAGAAGACGGAAAGTTTTTAGTTTTAAGTTAAATAGTTCAAGCTTTACCCCAGCGCAGTATTACGAGGAACAAAGCAATTTCAAAAATCAAAACTATCTGTCAATTTCCCCTTACCACTTTCCTGACATCGCGTCCTTGAGTCTCAATTCTTCTCGACTGACTAGAGCTTCGTAGTAATCGGGTTTGATTTCGAGGGCGACTCCGTAAGAACTAATAGCATCTTGAGTTCGCTGCAATTTTTGCAAAACGTCGCCCCGTTGCGCCCAAGCTTCCCAGTTGTCTGGCTTGAGTTGAATCACTTGGTCAAAAGCGACGAGTGCTTGGGAATAATTCTGCATTTCCCCTAGGATCAGACCTCGCTGTACCCAGCCTTGATAGTTATCCGGCCAGACAGTAATTGCTCGATCGTATGATGCTAGAGCTTGTTCGTACTGCTGCAATTTTGACAAAGCGTTGCCGCGTTGCAACCAAGCTTCAAAATTGTCTGGCACGATTTTTAGTACGCGGTTGTAAGCTGCGACGGCTTCTTCGTAACGCTGCAATTTTTCCAGCGCTGCGCCTTGCTGCAACCCTACTTTTGATGTAATTTCTGCTTCTGAAGTCAGAGAGATTACTTTATCAAAACAGGCGATCGCTTCTTCGTACTGCTGCAATTTTTCCAGAGCTTCGCCTCGCAAGTTCCAAGCTTCTAGAAAATTACCTTCAATTTGTAGGGCATTACTGTAAGCGATAATTGCCTCTTTGTAGCGTTCCAATCCGGCCAGCGCGATGCCTCTACCCAGCCAAGCTTCGGGAAAATTCGGATTAATTTGAACGGCTTGGTCAAAAGCAGCGATCGCCCCTTCAAAATCTCTCGATTCTGACAGTGTTTGACCGCGCCCGATCCATGCTTCGGGATAAAAAGAATTAATTTTAATTGCCCGATCGAAACAAGCAATTGCCGCGTCTGCCCACTGGTGTTTGAGGGCCATTCCTTTATAAAACCAAGCTTCGCAGTCGTTGGGCTGCATTTGCAGTACGCGATCGTAAGCTGTCACCGCTTCTGCATATTTGTGCAATTTTGCGGAAGCAATGCCCCGATTGAACCAAGCCAGACTATTTTGTGGTTGCAGTTGAATGGCGCGATCGTAAGAAGTTACAGCTTCAGCGTACCGTTCGGCTTTCATCAAAGCCAAACCTCGGTTCAGCCAAGCTTCCCAATTAGTCGGGACGAGTTTCAGCGCGCGCTCGAAAGCCGCCACGGCTTCAGGATAGCGCTCCGCTTGAACCAACACGTTGCCTTGCCGGTACCACATGGCTGGCAAATTCGGATGAAGTTGGGTTGCTTTTTTGTAACAGCTTGCGGCTGCATCCCACTGCTGCAATTCCTCTAAAACTCGGCCTCGCTGATACCAAGCTTCGTGCTTTTCTGAATTGATTTGAATTGCAGTGTCGAACGCCGCGATAGCTTCTGAGTGATTTTGCAAACTTAACAGCCCTGTCCCGCGCAGCATCCAAGCCCAGTATTCTTCGGGATTAATTGCTGTAGCTTGATCGGCGCAGGCTACGGTTTCTGCGTAGGAGTGCAGTTGCTTGTAAGCTTTGCCCAGATTCAGCCACGCCCGGGCCCAGTCCGGCTTAATTTGAACCGCTTTTCCGTAGCAAATGACTGCCGCTTCGTACCTTCCTGCGGCGTACAATCTATTGCCCCGATCGTAATCTGGAAATGCTGCAAAAATTCTTAAAATCGGCGGCAGCAGAGCTGGTTGGGGGTTTGAGGAGTTTTCTGTAGCCGAAGTCGAGAGGTCTGGCATACGCCTTTCACATAAAAAATTTAGTGGGATAACAAGCTTGCGGTCTTATATATTAACTTATGCTTTTCTTAATCTCGCTGCTGTTTGGAAACAAATTTAGCATATCAGGCTTGGTGCGACAAATCCTTTTTACTTAATTCGAGTAGGTATAAAATTATGCACCCTTCCCACTTTCGGTACACCGCTGTAAAATACGGTCAGTCGATATTCGATATTCGATATTCGATATTCGATTGACTCCACAGATGAATCTGGGAGCTTGAACCAGAGTCTAAAATTTTGATCTCTCCACGACGAGTGTCGGAAACTTGTATCCGTTTTTGGGCGGGGTCAGGACACAAGCACATAATGTCCTCATTCAGGTTTAAAACCAAATTTAAGATGCTAGAGTTCGACGCGCTTTTAGATTTCACGGACTGCGATCGGGAGTCGATCGACTCGCGCCCCAATTATTGGTACCAAGGCCTTTGTCCTCAAAGTGGCGAGCTGGTGAGACTGCCGCGCACTCGAATGTCAGAGGATCTCGCCCGGGGTTTGATGCGGTACCTTGCTGCTGACGATTCCTACGATCGCGAAGGGAAGATGTACGGCATATTACTGGTGGAAATGCCTTCGGGGGAACAGGGGATACTCAAAGCATTTTCCGGGCTGCTGAACGGTTGCAGCATTGTTGATGGCTGGGTGCCACCGATTCCGGGACGAGATCGAGTTGCTTTTGAGGAAGCCCGCACGTTAACTCAATTGGAGGCGATGAAACAGGAACTTATTGCACTGAATCAACTCCCGCAGCGACAAGAGTATGAAGCCTTATTTCGGGAGTTTGAAGTGCAATTGCAAGTTTTGAGCGATCGCCACCGCAATCGCAAGCAGCAGCGAGATGAAAAACGCCAGTTACTGTGTCAAACTCTCCCAGCAGAAACACTAGAAATTGCCCTGGAACAACTAAATCAAGAAAGCCGTTTGGAGAAAATTGAACGCAGGCAATTAAAACGGCAGCGGGATGAAACATTGCAGCCGCTAAAACAATTAATTGAAGCTGCGGATCGGCGGATGCGGGCGCTGAAACAGCAGCGAAAAGAACTTTCCCGCGAACTTCAGACGCAAATGCACGCGGCTTACACTCTGGTGAATTTTTTGGGAAAATCGAGCTCGCTCTCCTCATTGATGCCAACCAATTCTATTCCGACTGGCACCGGCGACTGTTGCGCGCCCAAATTGCTCCACTACGCGGCAGTACACAATCTGAAACCGCTGGCAATGGCTGAGTTTTGGTGGGGGCCGCCATCGGGCGATAAGATACAGGGAGAATTTTATGGTGCTTGTGGCGATCGGTGCCAGCCGTTGATGGGTTTTTTGCTGTCAGGATTGGCTCAAAATCCGATTGTTTCTAATATAAATGAGGGTTTGACGGGCGGGCTAGAAGCCCAACCCTTACTCCCCACAAGCAATAATTTTTCTTGTGGAACGGGCATCTTGCCCGTTACCAAAATACATATTGTGGACGCAGAACCTCTAGATTTAGGGGCTGTTGAAGCCCGCCCTAAAAACCATAATATTTCTTGTGGAACGGGCATCTTGCCCGTTACGCAAATGCTACCGATTATTTATGAAGACAAATGGTTGATAGCGGTCAATAAACCCTCGGGCTTGCTGTCAGTCCCAGGTCGTTATTTGGAAAATCAAGATAGTGTTTTTAGTCGTTTGCGTAACTTGTTACCGGATAGTTGGGATTTGACGGCGGTGCATCGTTTAGATTTGGAAACATCTGGGATTTTGCTATTGGCGCGGGACAAAGAAACCAGCAGTCAACTCAGGCAGCAATTTGAAACAAAGCAGGTTCACAAAGTTTATGAAGCGGTGCTTTCGGGTACTGTAAAAATTGAGGCGGGGACGATCGATCTCCCGCTGTGGGGCGATCCAGAAAATCGCCCTTACCAGCAAGTCAATTGGGAGTGCGGAAAGCCCAGCGTTACTCGCTTTCAGGTAATGGGGAGGGAGGGAAATTGCGATCGCGTCGAGTTTTTGCCGCTGACGGGACGCACGCATCAATTGAGGGTTCATGCAGCGGATGTTCGAGGGTTAGGGATACCGATTTTGGGCGATCGGCTTTACGGATGTCTGGCTGCTGCGAAGCGGCTACACTTGCACGCGCGGGAACTTTGTTTTGAGCATCCGCAGTTGGGAGAAAGGTTATACCTAAAGGCAGAAACACCATTTTGAGCTAAGGGCGGCAACGAGCGATAGTTGAGCAGTAGGAATTACATAAGTACGTCGGCGCGAAAAAACCTAACTATGTTAAAATAAGTAAACACATAGAATACATCTACTAAGGTAACTCAATATATGGGCGCTAGATTAAGAGTATTTCTTACTCAAAAGCAAGACAAAACCCTATTAGAACTGAGAACTGCGGATGTACCACAAAAAGTAAAAGATCGAGCAGAAGTAATTAGATTAAATGCACATGGCTGGTACGTTGAAAAAATAGCTGCTCATTTTAATTGGACTTCACAAACAGTGAGAGAGGTTTTACATAAATGGCAAAAGCTAGGTATGGAAGGGCTTTGGGAATTAGCAGGTCGAGGGGGAAAACCGAAGTGGAAAGAAGAAGACATAGAGTTTTTAACAGAATGTCTCAAAAATGAACCACGTACATACAACAGTGTTCAATTAGCTCATAAATTAGAAAAAGAGCGTTCTATCAAATTAAGTCCCGACCGATTAAGACGAATACTAAAAAAAAAGGGTTTATTTGGAAACGAGCCAGAAAAAGTCATAAAGGAAAACAAGAAGTTGCAGTACGCCAAATCAAACAAGCAGACCTAGATATGTTGGAATGGGCGGCTGCTGCGGGAGAAATCGACTTAAAATATTTGGATGAATCAGGGTTTTGTGCGTGGAGCGAACCTAGTTACACTTATTACAAACGAGGTGAGCAAAAACGGCTCGAACAAACCAAGAGGCGTGGTCGTAGATTAAGTATTGTAGGGCTTTTTCAACATGAAATCAGCTTTGTTTACGGTTTGGTAATTGGGGGTGTTGATCGAAAAGCTTATATCAAAATGATGGAGTCAGAAGCCCAGGAAGCGTCTCAGAGCAAGCGAATTAGAGTAATAGTACAGGATAATGGTCCCATACATCGATGTCATGAAGTCCAACAATTATGGTCGAAGTGGGAAAGCGAGGGTTTATATATCTTATTTTTATCGAAATATTGCTCAGAAATGAATCCCATAGAATTGGAGTGGCAACATCTCAAAAAAGATGAGCTAGCAGGACAAATGTTTGAGGATGAATTAGAGCTGGCTTATGCCGTAATTAATGGGGTAGAAGCTAGAGGAAAAAAAGGAAACTACGCTACAAAACGCCTTAAATTTAGCTCTGAGCGCCCTACTTAATATTTTTTTACATACTTGTAAATTTCCCCACCTACTTACTTATAGAGCAATACGGTTCAGTTAAGGGCTAGGCAGTGCTTAAAACAATAAATACAGGAGGATTCATTATTATTCCAGTACCTC
>NZ_JAUBRM010000002.1:54760-183465 GCF_036701905.1 Microcoleus sp. MON2_D5 | reverse complement strand
CTTTAGCTTGTGCAGTTTCCAAAGAGGCATAACTGCCGCCTGTGAAAATCACTAACTCTTTGCCAGTAATGTCAGGATTTGAACCACTTACAGCGTCAAAGTTAGTCGTCGTCAAATTACCGAAAGCACCGCTGACAAACTGGAATTTGTCTACCCCAACAGTAAAGTCGGTAATTGTATCGCCGCCTTCGCCTGCTGCTTTGTAAACAAACAGATCCGCACCAGAACCGCCAGCCAGAACATCTGCACCAGAACCGCCGCTGAAGATGTCAGCAAACTGAGTACCAGTGACGCTGTTAGCCTTCGCATCTCCGGTAAACAAGACAGGAGTAGTGAAGTTGTAACCGCCAACACCAGAACCGAAATTGTTAAAGTCGCTTGGGAAAGTATTCCCAGCAGCAGTTAAATCGGCAACGCTACCTGAGTTGGTAGTAGTACCATTCGCAGGAGATGCGATCGTACCTGTAAATACAAAGTCCGCCGTTCCCAGATTGCTAGCAGCAGTACCCAGATTCGCAATCAAGGTAGAACCACCGGCCACGGTACCGTTCGAGTCAAAATACAACACAGTCTCGTTCGAGGCATTAGTAAATGCGAAGAAACCAGCAGTTGTAGAATTGCCCAGGGCTTTAGCTTGTGCAGTTTCCAAAGAGGCATAACTGCCGCCTGTGAAAATCACTAACTCTTTGCCAGTAATGTCAGGAGAGACCCCGGTAACACCGTCAAAGTTAGTCGTAGTCAAATTGCCGAAAGCGCTCGCGCTAAACTCGAATTTGTCTACCCCAACAGTAAAGTCGGAAATTTTATCGCCGCCTTCTTTAGTTGTCCTGTAAACAAACAGATCCGAACCAGTGCCGCCGCTTATGGCATCCACACCGAGGCCGCCGGTGATGGTATCGTTGCCGTCGCCGCCCTTGAGGCTATCGTTAAAGTTGCTGCCGACAATCTTGTCATCGCCTGCTAAACCATCGTAATTAACTGGGGCCGGAGAAGTGGTGAAATCCACATTGTCAGGGCCGGCAGTACCGACAGGAATATTTAGTGACGGGCCCGTGAAGACAAAGTTACTTACTTGCAGGCGAATGTTCAGCGCGAAACTGGCCACAATTTCAAAGCGCGCCCCAACAGCAAATACCAGTACAGAACGGCCGGTAGCGGCATCTGTAAACTGACAGAAAATAGGCGCCTCTGGGTTGCCACCCAACTGTGCAAACCGGGCTTGCAAAGTCGCGATGCTGGTAACACTGGTATCCAGAGTGAAGTCGAGCAAATTAGCGCTGCCGATCGACCCAGGAGCAGAATTAAGAGTAATGTCCAGTCGGGTCAAGCTAGAAACGGTGAGATTAGCAAAAGCTGCCGTAGAAAGCTCTAAAACATCGTCAGTGACATTAAAGTCAGTAATAAAGTCAGCTTCTGCAACTGTTTGAATCTCTTGGCGGGAAGTCCGGTAAATAAAGCGATCCCTTCCAGCACCCCCAATTAGACTATTGGTTCCTGTGCCGCCTTCGATCGAGTCATCGCCCTCATTTCCTGTTAATACGTCATTGCCACTACCGCCGATGATTTTGTCATTGCCGATGCCAGCTTCGAGATTGTCATCGTCATCGCCGCCGTCGATATCGTCATCGCCATCGCCACCTTTAACTGTGTCCTTACCTTTGCCGGCTTTTAATATGTCATTGCCGGCGCCAGCTTCGATATCGTCATCGTCATCACCGCTGTCGATATCGTCATCGTCATCGCCGCCTTTAATTGTGTCCTTACCTTTGCCGCCGATGATTTTGTCGTTGGCCTTACCGCCTGTAATGTTATCGTCACCATCGCCGCCTTCGATGTCGTTATCCAGCGTCTGAGAACCGACAATAACTTGAGGTTCTGTAGTGCCAGCAAACTTAAATAGATTTTGCTCGACAGTTAAGCCAAAACGTTGGCCGGTGAATTCTCTTCTGCCGTTGGTAACTTTAAAACCAAAACCAGCCTCACCCTTATAACCTAGTGTCGCTTTGAAACTTACTACGCCTGCGTTAATGTCTGCTTGAGTGAAGGTCAAACCGGTTTGTGTTACGGCGACTCCCTTAAAGAATAGTTGGCCGGTTGTAGCATCGGGCAGCTCGGTTACCGTGTAGACTATGCCACCAGGACCTTGCTGGTCATCGACAAAATTCAACAAATCAGGAGTAATAACTACCTCGCCGCCGCTGGAACCAGCAGTCAAGGGCTTATTAGCTTCCACTCGCGGAGGGTTAAAAATCGCAGTTGGAGTTTGAGTGGGAGTTTGAGTGGGAGTTTGAGTGGGAGTTTGAGTGGGAGTTTGAGTTTGAGGATCAACTCCTAAAAAGTCGCTAGCATCGATCTGCGTTGCGTTGACATTCGACAATCGCACCAGCGTCCTGTTATTGACCCGAATTTCAGTATTGGCCTCGACTTGTACAAAGCTCAAGCTGTTAAAGTTCAAGCCGCCAGCCAGCACAAACTTGTCTCCGCCGTCTTGGTAGTCAGTGATGACTGCACTTCCCCCAGACTGGTCACTCATGGCAAAAACGTCATTTCCCTCACCGCCGACACAGGTATGGTTGCCAGTACCGCCCATCAGCGTATCGTTGCCGTTGCCGCCCATCAGCGTATCGTCGCCGTTGCCGCCGCCGCTAACGCTGTCGTCGCCGTCGCCGCCGTCTGCCTTGTCATTGCCGTCGCCAGTAATGAGGGTATCCTTGCCGGCACCGCCCATCACGGTATCGTCGCCGGCACCGCCCATCACGCTGTCGTCGCCGTCGTCGCCTTCACACTTGTCGTTGCCGTCGCCGCCCATCACGGTATCGTCGCCGATGCCGCCGCTAACGCTGTCGTCCCCGTCGTCGCCGCTAACGTTGTCGCTGCCGGCACCGCCGATCACGGTATCGTTACCGGTGCCGCCGCTAACGCTGTCGTCGCCGTCGTCGCCTGCACAGTTGTCGCTGTCGGCACCGCCGATCACGGTATCGTTACCGGTGCCGCCGCTAACGTTGTCGTTGCCGTCGTCGCCGCTAACGTTGTCGCTGCCGGCACCGCCGCTAACGGTATCGTTATCTTTGCCGCCGTTAACGTTGTCGTTGCCGTCGCCGCCCTTAACGTTGTCGTTGCCCCGATCGCCCCTGACGTTATCGTTGCCTTCGCCGCCCTCGCAATCGTCGTTACCTTTGCCGCCATAGACGGTATCGCTGCCGGCGCCGCCGTCAACCTTATCATCTCCTTCGTTGCCGTGGGCCCAGTCATCGCCGTCATCGCCTTCGCAGGTGTCGTTGCCGGTACCGCCCATCAGGGTATCGTTATCTTTACCGCCGTTAAGCTTGTCGTTGCCTTTGCCGCCCTTAACGTTGTCTTTATCGCGATCGCCTCTTATTTCATCGTCGTCATCGCCGCCTTCGCAATCGTCGTCACCTTTACCCCCGTAAATATTATTTTTGTTGCCACGGTTTCCTTTGATGTTGTCTCGGCCTTGTTTGCCGAATATCTCCTGGTTAGCGCCGGTGGCGACAATTAAGTCATCGTCCTCGGTACCGACGACGGTTCGGCGGCGATCGATGCCGTTGCCATCATCTAAGTCATCGTCATCATCGTCATCATTACCTCCAAAAGTCTGGAAAGCGATGCCGCTGTCATCATCGTCGTCGCCGGCACCTTCTTCGGGTGTCGTAACTTTGTCGTTATCGGCCAAGGTGCCAAGCTCTCTTGCGATCGCTTCCTCAATCGCTTTCTCAGCGGAAATTTGAGGGGTGTTATTGTCTAAACCCCCGACAGGATTTTGTGTTTCATTTCGCTTGGGAAAAAGTGTTCCCGGTTCATTTGCTAAGAACAATTGTCCTTCCATCGTTGATATTTCCCAAAGAATGGTAAGCTTCTTACAATCACTTTATCACTAAGCAGGAGGCAGCAGAAGAAAAAATCTAACTTCATACTTTCGCCTACTAGAGGATCTGCTCTCCTCATCTTTACTATTATAGATGCCACTTAAACTGCAAGGGTTTTTTTCACTATGTTGTGAGTTTTATCTTCTGCCATTGCGAACCCAAATTAATTGATCCGCCACCTACACCGTAAGCGCTGCGCCGAAGCGCCGAGCTGTTTAGATGTTCTCCGTAGTTTCTACAGTAAGCTGCACCGAAGGGCCCATAATTGTAGATTCTCTACGTAATTTCTACAGTGAAATAGCTGATTTTACCTCGCAACTTACAACTCCCAAATAACTACCCAAAACCTGTATCCCCAAAATTTTACCCTTGCTTTTGTTGCGAGCTCGGCTGAGTGCATTGAATTTTTATAACACTCCCAGCTTTGACAAATCCTTCCCTGACTTAGGATTTGAATCTCTTGACTAAACGACTGCACGCTCCTAATTTTAGTTCCCGATGAGTAATTAGAAATTTAGATAATTCGCCCGGGTAAATATTTGTTCTAATTTTTGGTTGCACAATTTTCTCTCGATTCGAGGAAACCTCGCGAACTGAGAAAAAATTTTTTTTTCGGATCAATACTAATAGTTAGGTTAAAATAGCTCTATCTCAAGACAGATTGCCAAATTTGTCAAGAAGTAGTATATAGCAGAAGTCGTTTTTGGTGCAAGTTGCAAGCTCGATCGGCATTTTGAGCGGGAATGACCACGGCGAGGCTGCGAAACCCTATTGTTTTGTAGAGGCTTCGCTACCAAATCAAATAATTCTCCGAGAAACCGGCCTGATGAGGCGTAATTTTCTAGATGCCAAAAATGATGGTTGCTTGAGAGTACCGGAATAATTTGATTGCCATTGTATTGTTGAGAGTTCTTGGCTGCTTACGTTTATTTTTGCTGCTTAACTTTAACTAGATTAAGAGAGTTAAATAAAAAGTTTTCTATATCATAAAAGCGGTAAATTAGCAATAAGTTATTAGCAATTATCGACGGTCAACTATCGATTACCGATCGCCACTGAGGTCTTAAGGATGAGGGCGGAGGGCTTACGGATGAGAACCCAGGGCTGACCAATTAATTAATTGACACAAAATCAAGATTACACATGGGGGGTTAGTGGTAGAGGATAAGCGGTAAAGACCGCTTGACCGATCGGCAAAAAAAATAAAATACTCAACTTTCCCTGCGATATTGCCCTGAAACCGGTTGGGGTGAGCCGAAGTAATTTTAATAAGAACTAGAGATCCGCCTGGTAAAGTGCCTCCAATTTAACTTTACTCAGCAATGAGAAACTCAAGTTCACGACGAATCTAAAGGGGTCTGCGGTAGAGGTGCAAAATGTTAAAGATAGGAAGATTGGAGAAAATTCGGCTTTCACCGAGCCACAGGGCAATCAAAACTAATAAACTGTTATTAAAGTACAACTTTTATATTCTCAAAGTGTTTGAACAAATATATATGACCCTATCGATCGCCCGATCGGGGGAAGCGCATTCAGAAACTTTGATAGAAAGAGTAAAAAATATGTTGCCGAGTGCTATTGCTAGCCACAAAAACGCAGGCAAATTCAGAATTAAGGCGGGAGGGCGCTAAATCCGTGAGCCAGGAATTTCAACTCTCAGTCACCCCTGTTGGGGACGACGAATATCTAGTGCGGACAGAAAGGGTTGCACCCGGTGTACCCTTAGCCGAACAACAAGTCCGCTGGCCGATCGACGAATGGCTGGCACTGTCTGCTCAACTGATGAACGACCCGCTGGTGGGCTTGCTCCAGGGAAAAGTAGTACAGGGAAGCAATTTGGGTGGTCGCGGCCTCTCCCGTTCGGGAAACAACTCAGCGCCCAATTTAGTAGCCCTGGGGCAACAATTATACAGCGGGCTGTTTCAAGGAAACTTGCGCGATAGCTGGACTTGCGCTCAAGGCATCGCCCAGCACCGCCGAGAAGTGCTGCAACTGCGACTCGGACTCAAAGGCCGGCGCTTGCCGCGGCTGCCGTGGGAAGTTCTGCACGCCGGCGATCGCCCTTTGGCAACCGGCACGGATGTCGTGTTTTCTCGCTACCAACCAGGTACAAGTTTGTTCAAACAAACCCGGATAGTGCCTAGTAGCGGGCCACTAAAAATTTTAATGGCGATCGCCTCTCCGAGCGATCGAGACAGCTTGCAGCTCAAGCGAGAAGTGCTCCACCTGCAACAAGAACTCCAAAACCGCAGCGCTAATCCTCTCAAAAACAGCCCGCATTCTCCGGAAATTCAACTGACTATTCTCGAACAGCCGGATCGAGAACAACTTACCCAAGCCCTAGAACAAGGGCACTACCAAGTCCTGCACTACGCAGGCCACAGCAACTTAGGTTCCAGAGGTGGCGAACTCTACCTAGTCAGCAGCCGCACCGGCTTAACCGAAACCTTGAGTGGCGACGACTTAGCTGGATTGCTTGTTAACAACGGTATTCAGATGGCCGTGTTCAACTCCTGCCGCGGCGCCTACGGCGATCCCTCAGACCTCGCGGACGACAGCCCGGAACGGAACTTAACCGAAGCTCTAGTGAAGCGGGGCATTCCGGCCGTGCTAGCAATGGCAGAAAGCATCCCCGACGATGTAGCCCTAACTCTGACGCGGTTGTTTTACCGCAACCTCAATCAAGGCTATCCAGTCGATCTGAGCCTGAGCCGGGCCAGAGCTGGGCTAATTTCTGCCTACGGTTCTCACCAGCTATACTGGGCTTTGCCCATTCTCTACCAGCACCCGGACTTTGACGGCTATCTGATCGGTGGCCCAGCCCACAGCGCGACATCCGGGTCTCGGGTGCAAATAATCGCGTCGGGAACGCCGCCGGCTCTGGCGGGTACAGAATGGAGTGCGCCACCTTCACTCTCGGCGATCGCCCAATACCCGCCAATCCCAGCCAATCGATCGCATGAGTCAGACAGTTCTGACGGCGAAGTCTGGGAATATTTTCCCGACCAATTAAAAGATCGCAGGGATTGGGTTCACCAGAACGATCGATTCGATGCCACTAATTCACCGAACTCACCGACGGCTTCGCCGTCCTCTATTCCTAATTCTGAGTCTTCGGCGATCCAAGCAACTCGCGCCGCTGCACCGACTCAGAAACCGTTAAAAAAACCGGGGTTGAAAACATCTGTCGCCCTAATGCTTTGCTTATTGCCCGTTGCTTTGAGTGCTGGCTTTTTCGGGTGGCGCTACTCGCACCAGCGGGACACGAAACCTGAAGAGTTACTACCGGCGGTACGGACTCCCCTGTCGCAAAATTACCTGCAACAACGTCACTAAAAGCGATCGCCCACTGCTATGCGGAATTTACACCCTCTTGGTCTGGCTCCAAACTGGGTGGGGTTTTTGCTGGCCGTTCGCGATCGGCTGCCGGTGGAAAAGCGATCGAAAGTATGCTGCTCGATCGAATCTCGGACTTACCTTCATCAAGCCGGTTTTTACCGAAAATAAGCAGCAGCGCAACCAAGCATTTAGGAAGAAACCGGGTTTCTCGTCGAGAGAGTAAGTCCGGGACTGCTTGATATAGAATTCGTCAGTCGATTGTAGATTTTCGACTTCGGCTTGAGCCCGAAGTCGAAGGATTTGAGATTTTAGATTTACTCCACAGATGAATCTGGAAGCTTGAACAAGAGTCTAAAATTTTGATCTCTCCACGACAGGAGTCGGTGGCTTATATGCGTTTTTGGGCGGGCTGAGTCGGCAGCAGCAGCATTCGTCATTCGGCACAAGACAATAAAAGCCAGAGTTGCAACAATTAAGAACGTCCTCACCGTCAGTGCGGTTGGTATATTTCACAATAATTAAGTATGGAAGCGGCTGTGAGTTTGACGCGCCCCTCCAGTTGGTGGATAAATTTTGAGAGTCTGGCAGTTTACAGGCCCCGAGTGGAAACCAATATATTTCCATCGAAACTCCATGTCGGGAACCGCTGATAATTTGTAGTGCATCAAACATTTAAGCGGTTGTGCATTTAACTCGGTCTTTTTCAATTCCCCTGTGGAAATAACCTCAAGTTCTCTGGCTGGTGGCCGTAGGAGGAAGATTTTCCCGAGTTCCCCCTAGACATCTACTGATTCCTGGCGAAGTGTTAAGAGTCGCGAAGCAATCTCGCCCGATCAAAACTATTCCCCTCTTAGTGGCTGCCGGATGTTTCTGCCGCCGCGCCCATTGAGTCGGGTTTTAGCTTAAACCCGTTTACCGAAGAGGTGAAATTTCCTTCAATTTTTACCGGATTGCCTTCCCCAGACTGCGTTCTGTGCAAGTTATATGCCCAACACCTTAATAGAAGATTGCTCGTTGGTATTTGGGGTTTTGAGGGGATTTCCCGCCCGAAAAATAGGGTTTATACTATTTTAGATTTTAGATTTTAGATTTTAGATTGAAGAATTGGGAATGACTTATTCCATAAGGGTTTGGAGTACGGGCCTACAGTTGGATTCTTTTTGTAAAGTGATTTTGCAAGTAGCTGGCAGGGGCATCGAGAACAAGTGCTGCCTCCCCTTGTTGAGGTAAAAGTTAACCCCGGCCGGTAAATGCTGTCGGCAGATTTGCAGCGGCCGCGCTCTAGGTATTTCGATTCATGGCTATCTTGTTTTTACCTTGACCACAGACTCGATCGGGGATTGGTGAATGCAGGGAACAGACTTTACTGTAACAAAGTAAAGCATTTAATTTGCGACAATAATTCCCCGCGCGATCGCTCAGAGGCTTACACAAGCATTTGGGCCGCGAGGAGCAAATTGATCGCCCTTCGAGCATCCTTACTTGCACCCCCGGTCTTGAGGCGGCAAAAATTTATCCAGAATCTTAATATTCAGAATTCTTAGTATTGACAGTGAAACAAAGTTAATCTAATGTGTTGTAATTGATATAAGTAAAGTCCAATAAGCGAGGTACGGTCAATGGCAGAAACAGCTACAGCACCCTTAACAGGAAAAGGTCTGCTTCAAAAAATCAAAGGCAGTGATTTGCCGCGCAGAGAACTTGCAAAGCTTTGCGGCTACTTCACTGTCAGCAAAAGTGGAGAAACCCGGATTAATCTGGCTGAGTTTTACGATGCAGTGTTAGCTGCTAAGGGCATTGAGCTAGAGAAGTCGAAGGCAGACGGACGCGGGCGAGAAGCGAGTTATCGAGCTAGCGTTCACAAGAATGGTTCGATCGTGATCGGGGCAAATTATACCCAAGAAATGGGATTAAAGCCGGGAGACGAGTTTGAAATTAAGCTCGGATACAAGCACATTCGCTTGATTCAGATCGATGTGGACAGACCGGATGTGGAATTGGATGATGAAGAGGAGGATACAGAAGAATAGAGGCGATCGCGAGGCAGTCAGCCGATAGCAAGGCGACTGGATTTGGCATTCGCTACACGAGTATTTGCGCGCCACCCTTCGATGCAACTGATGAGCTGTCTTGACTATTTCTATTTTCTCTTGTCCCGCAAAGACTACAGTGCCTCTGAACTTCGCAAAAAGGGGCAAGAGAAAGGTTTTGGCAATGAGGAAATATTGGAGGCGATCGCGCAAATTCAAGACCGCGGCTATCAGTCCGACACTCGCTTGGTGGCAAACTCGATCGCCTCTGCAGCAGGCAAATACGGGAAGTCGGCCATCAAGCGCAAGTGCCTGCAAAAAGGAATTACCAACGATTTGTTCGAGCAAGTCTGGGAAGAAGAAATTGCCGAAAATCAGGACTCCGAAGCAGAAAAACTGGCCGAATTAAAAGCCAAAGTCATGCGGAAATACAAGATCGATACTTGGGGTAAAGCAGATCCGAAAACCAAGGGCAAAGTCTTGAATTACCTGCAATACAGGGGCTTTAATGCCTTTGAAATTTGGCGGCAGTGGCAAACAGAAGAAGATGACGAGTAAATAGTAGGGCCACCCAAATAGGTGCGGCCCAGATAGGCAAGCACAACTACACTGCTGCCGACGGGGCTAAAGTGTAAGTTCTGAGTTTTTGTAAATGTATGTCAATCCTCAGCGTTGACTAAATAAGATTCGTACATCTGCCGGTGTCTGGCTAAAAGCTCGAGATATTTCTCGTTGATTTTGGCCAGCATCCATTTTTCTTGAAAAATGGCGGCGGATTCTGCTTTGACCGGATCTGCTTGTAGCGGCAAAATATCTTTTCGAGCAGCGGTTTGCTCTGCAACAGACTTCAGCTTCTGAGGGTTTTGCTGGTATTTTCGACCGCTTTTGTGGTTGGCGTAGCGACGCGCTCGAGTATATCCCATCTGCAAGAACTTGCGGGCCATGTCGGCTCCCACAAAATCTTCGCGATCGAGATACTCTAAAAACAAGGAGTAAATTTTGCTGCTGGACTCTCTGGCAATTTCAGGAGTCTTAAATCTCCAGAAAGGCAGAATTTCTCCTTTGTAGGGTTCCACCAACAGCACTCCCTGTTCTCCTTTACCTACGCGATAAAGTTCCGGGTGCTCTCGAAAGTCGATGTTCTTAAAATCCAAAGAGTAGTCGAACTGCTTCATTGGGCATTTTCTGTTCTATCGGGAACTATAGAAGCCCGGGGTTTACCTTCGTCTGGTTGGGTATAAACCCAGGCCCAAGCAATGAAGACAGCTTGAAAAGGCAGCCTGAACCAATACAGTAATTGGTTGTGGGGAATCCCTTCTATCGGAATGTTGTTGACGGCTTGATTGATATTAGCTGGAAACACGGCAATAAACAAGGCAATTAATCCCCATGCCGCCGCCCTGCTGACAGGAGGAACTAACAGCCCAATGCCACCCAAAATCTCGAAAAAACCGCTGATATAAACCAAGGCTTCTGGGTAAGGAAGCTGGGGCGGGACGATTCGGATAAAAGGTGTCGGCACTGCAAAGTGCAGCACGCCTACAATACTCATAGCTACTGCGAGGATAACTCGCCAAATTTCTTTTTGACTTTTCATGGGCAATGGGTAATTAATAATTGTTAAATTGCTGCGATAAGGCTTGCCAAAATTCGCTGTCTGGGATCTAGAAGGCCATAAAACTGACATCCAAAAATTCCAGCTTTCCGGGTTTGTCTGCTCTTGCTGGTGGCTGTAACGATTTTATTGCGTACAAAAACCAGGTTTCTGGGTAACTCCCAGACAAGTTTTCACAGCCCCAAACTGGAGGTAGCGAGAACTGGAATCGAAAGTCTGGGCGTTGACGGCCAAAAACAGATAGCGTGCATTTTGATAACAAGATTTTAATGTCTAGTTCCCTGCTGCTGTCTCTATCTTCGGGTAGTAAAACAGGATTTTTGTTCCGGCTCTGGCTGCGTTAGTGGCCAAACCAGCGGGGGATTTTCTCGATTGACAAATGAGCCACAGCCTAACATTAAATAAATCATCGCGGCAATTGATGAGTGCGATTACTGTTAATTTTGACCTTGCTTTGCAGGCGATTTCCTACCCTTCACCGAAGGCACGCGCATTCGGGATAGCTTCGCTCGCGCGTACCTGGATTAGACTAAATAATGCGAGTAATTTGTCAAGAATTTTTAGAATTATTTAAGATTGGCGCTTTGAGAATTATTGGGAGAGGCAATTCCCGAACGCTCTGTAATTAAAATTACCGTCTAAAGTAAGGGTTTTGTCAACTTCCCACAGATGTTATAATGAATGAAATTATTGAATTCGCTAAAAAGCCGATCGTCGTAGCAACTCCCCAACCATCCTGCTGGAATTCAAAATAGTCACCAACGGCAGGAACTTTTTAGCCACCACATTATTCAAAAAGATTGAGCCTCCAAGCGCTGTGTCATTTTTATCTACACGCAATCAATCACCGACGACCATGAACACCTCAATAAACACGTCTAAATTTGGCATAAACCGGATGCTGCGACAATCGCTGTTGCTTGGCATCTTTTCTGCCGCAGCTTTAGCTAGCGGATGGGCGCCCGGTTTGTACACACAATCCCCAAACCTCGTTTTCGGAGCAGCAGCCCAAGCTCAAGAAATTAGCAGCGAAGAAATTACTAGCTACGCTCGCGCTGTGTTGGCAATAGAACCCAGACGGGTGGAAGCTTATAACGAAATTAAAAGAATGGCTGGAGGCTCGGTTCCCAGAGTAGTGTGCAATGAAACTCAGGAAATTAATAGGCTGTCTGGAAATTTTCGTGGCATCGCCGTGAATTACTGCCAACAAGCTAAAAAAGCTATCGAAACCTATGGTTTGACAGTTAGTCGCTTCAACCAGCTTACTTTGCTCCAGCAAGCGGACCCGGCAGTCAAACAGCGAATTCAAGCCGAGCTCCTGCGACTGCAACAAGCGGGCAATCAATAAGCTTGATGGTTTGAGTCTTTCTTCCTCTCCCGTTCTATTAGACTTCTCCATAAAAGCTTGTTAAGGGCAGGCAGGATGCCTAACCGCTACCTCCCCCCAACAATATATTGGAGATTTAAATTGTTCGAGTTCCTAGACGGTAGGCAAAATTTTTTGAAAAAAAAGCGATCGTCTGTGATTAAGTGCTTGACAAAATAACATAAATTTGGTAAGGAGACCAGAACGGGAGCGGTCAGAGAGATGAATATTTTTCAACTTGCTGTAAATTGGAATGAGATATAGCGATCGCCAACACGATTAAGACGTTTTTAATTTCTGAAACATGAGCTGAAGATTGGAACTTCAGTCTTCCTTATTCCTTCGGCTATAAAAAAGATATTCCTCAAAAACTCAAGTTCAAGTGAATTGCTCTGAGGAATAGAATATAGAAATGCTAACCTTCACAAAACATTTACCTGCAAATCCCGATGCTATTGTCAGCTTTACTTTACAAATGACATCGGACGATCGCACTCGCAGCCGTCACCGATTCGAGACGGAGACGGGGGAAAAGCTGCACCTGAGTTTGCCCAGAGGTACGGTACTGCGCGATCGAGATTTATTGCAGTCGGAAGACGGTAGCTGTTTGGTACTGGTAAGTGCAAAACCCGAACCGGTGCTGACAGCGCGGGCATCAAGTCCGCTGCTACTGATGCGGGCGGCTTATCATTTAGGAAACCGTCACGTAGCTTTAGAAATTGCCGATAATTATTTAAGGCTTTCTCCCGACTCTGTGTTGCAGGGAATGCTCGAAAAAATGGGTTTGGAAGTAACAGAGGAAATTGTGCCGTTTCAGCCGGAAATGGGCGCTTACGTGCACAGCCATTAAATTTTAGATTTTAGATTTTAGATTTTAGATTTTAGATTTTAGATTTTAGATTTTAGATTTTAGATTTACTCCCACCTTGGAATCCGAGGGCTTATAACCACATTAGTTTCGGTCCTTCACGAAGGAAGAAGTCAACAGTCAACAGTCAACAGTCAACAGTGAACAATCAACTTTTATGTTTGTTACAGCTAGCTTTTGCACCTGTGGGAGCTTATAGTTATTCTGAGGGAATCGAAAGTCTGGTAGAAACCGGTGCGATCGACAGCGAGATTACTTTGAGAAATTGGTTAGAAAATTCGCTGCAATTCGGGGCTGTTCGAGTAGAAGCCGCTGTGGTGGTAAGGGCTTTGAGGGCGGCACAGATAGGGGATTTGACAGCTTTGAATTACTGGAATGCTTGGGCGACTGCTACTAAGGAAACAGAAGAATTGCGCTTGCAAAGTTGGCAAATGGGGCGGACTTTGGTCAGGTTGCTGCTGGATTTGCGTGAAGCGAAGCTATCCCGCAGGGAATCGCCCGTTGCTTCTGAGTTAACCACAATTGTAAAAGAATTTGTGGAATCTGGCAGCAATCAGTGCAATTTTGCGATCGGCTTTGGCATTGCCGCGGCAAGCTGGCAGATTGAAGAGGAAGTGGCCGTGTTAGGATATTTGTACAGTTGGGCTGCCAATTTGGCGAGTGCGGGCGTGAAACTGATTCCCCTCGGTCAAACAGCCGGTCAACAGTTATTGTTAGATTTGCAGTCTCAACTTAGCTGCACGGCGCAAGAAGTTTTACACTTAGAAGATGATGACCTGGGTAGTTGCAGTTGGGGGTTAGCCCTAGCTAGTATGGCGCACGAAACTCAGTACACTCGGTTATTTCGGAGTTGAAAATCAGAAAATCTAAAATCTAAAATCTAAAATCGCTATGGGTGCTTTTCGTCTAGGAATTGCTGGGCCGGTTGGTTCGGGAAAAACTGCTTTACTTGATGCTTTGTGCAAGTCACTGCGACAGCAGTACCAGATTGCTGTAGTTACTAATGATATCTATACTCAGGAAGATGCACAGTTTTTGGTTCGGAGTCAAGCTTTGGAGAGCGATCGAATTTTGGGCGTAGAAACGGGAGGCTGTCCCCACACAGCCATCCGCGAAGATGCTTCCATTAACTTAGTAGCTATAGAAGAGTTAGAGCACAAATTCACTGATTTAGATTTAGTGTTTGTAGAAAGTGGCGGCGATAACTTGGCGGCAACTTTTAGCCCGGAGTTAGTAGATTTAACAATTTACGTGATCGATGTCGCTGCGGGCGATAAAATTCCGCGCAAAGGCGGACCAGGAATTACTAAATCTGATTTATTAGTAATTAATAAAACAGACCTCGCACCTTATGTAGGAGCAGATTTAGGCGTGATGGAACGGGATACGAAAAAAATGCGAGGCGATAAACCTTTTGTTTTTACTAACTTGAAGACCAAAGAAGGATTAGAATCAGTAGTTAAATTCATCCACTCCCACGTCGTGTAACACATCAGTCTTCATCTGCGTTCATCTGGGTTTATCTGCCTTCATCTGCGGTTAAAATTCCTAAAAAATATCACCGCACCACCAATTCTTTGACCAAATTAGCCAAACGTTCTGTACTGTCTCTGACTGCTAATTCAGAAGCTGCTTGAGACATTTTTTCCAAATAGTCGGAATCTCTTAACAAATACAACACTTTGCTTTGCAACACATCTGCTGTCAGTTCGCTTTGACGGAATACCACGGCGGCGCCGGCTTTAGCAAATACTTCCGCATTAAATCTTTGGTGGTCGTCAGCGGCGTGAGGAAAAGGAATTAAAATAGAAGGTAGTCCCGTCACGGCTAATTCTGTCAGAGCACTCGCGCCCGATCGACTAATTGCTAAATTTGCTCGCTGCAACAAACTCGCCACATTGTCGTAAAATGGCATTGACAAATATTGCTCGTGTTTCAAACTTTCAGCATCCGGATCATTATTTCCGGTGAGGTGAACCACCCAAGCACCGGCATCAAACCAAGCCGGAGCACACTCGCGCACTAACTTATTGACTGCGACAGCACCTTGAGAGCCGCCCATGACTAAAATTACAGGTACACTGTCAGGAATTGGCAAATTTAGAGGTTGGCGGGCGAGGAATTGCGATCGCACCGGTGTACCAGCAACCACGGTTTTCGCGCGGGGTAAATGCTGGGCTGCTGCTTCAAATCCGATCGCCACAGCAGTGCACAAAGGACTAAACCAGCGCGTCACCTTCCCGGGAATGGCATTCGATTCGTGGAGAATTACCGGCAAACCCAAAGAACGGGCCGCTAGAATTGCCGGTGCTGCGATGTAACCCCCGGTAGTAAAGACTCCCTGAAAATTTCCCGCTTTGAGCAACTTCCGCACCTGAAGGATCGAGCCGGCGAGTCCGCCCAAAATTCGCAGTGTACCGAGCCCAAATCCCTGCTGAAAGCCTTCAACGGCGATCGTGTGGAGGGGGTAAAGGGATGAAACTAACTGGGTTTCCATGCGGTCTGGGACTCCTAGCCATTCTATCTGACAGTCGTTCAACTGCCCAGCGGTGGCGAGCGCGGGAAATAAATGTCCACCAGTGCCGCTAGCTGCAACCAACAACCGGAGGGGGGCTTTTGTCAAGGTATTTGTTTCTTTTTTTACAAGTACAAGTTCCACAGGTCGATCAATTTTATATTTGAGGTTTTAGATTATTATGCTTATTATTCCGGCAGTTTCAGCCAATTTTGAATCAGCCATCTAAAATTAGATTGTGCCGTGTCCCTGCTTCCGTTGTCAGTTTTCGTTGCAGGCGAACAGTTGCCCAAGCTACGACCCCTGACAAATAACCAAATTATCATCTAATGCGTAATTTTTTGAATTTAGTGCCAAGTGCATCTCAGTATTTTTCCAGCCGTCGGGACAAAAAACCCGATCGCGCGATCGTTTTTGGCTTTAACTGCGGGCAGTCGATCGCTCAAATGTTGTTATGTTTAACAGTGGTAAGTGCTGGCGTGCTGCATCCTAGTGCGGCAAGAGCGATCGGTGCGATCGCGGCGACTCCCCAAACGATCGCCCAAACCCCTGCAACTGCGCCTGCCCCACTCACAAAAGTGCTAACACAAATTGACGCAGCGGCCAACCGGCGTGATGTCAAAGCAGTCATGGCATTTTACAGCCCGAGTTTCACTCATTCTGACGGCTTAAACAGCCAAAGCATGGAAAAAGCCCTCACCCAACTCTGGAATCGATATCCGAGTTTAAATTACCGCACCGAGATCAAATCTTGGAAAACCGAAGGTAGCGCAATTCTCGCAGAAACCATAACTACAATTGCCGGCACTCAAAAAAAGGATGGCAGAGAATTAACTCTCAAAGCTACCATCCGTTCCCAGCAGCGCTTTGAAGGTGAAAAAATAGTTAGTCAAGAGATTTTAGCAGAACAAACTCAGCTTAGTTCGGGGCAAAATCCTCCCACAATTCAAGTGAATTTTCCGGATCAAGTTAAGGTGGGCGAAGAGTACCATTTTGATGCCATTGTGCGAGAGCCGATCGGCGATGATATTTTAATAGGGACTGTTTTGGAGGAACCCATTACCGAAAAAACCTTTTTTAATCCCTCAGAAGTCGAGTTGGAGTTGCTAAATTCCGGGGGGATTTTTAAAGTAGGCAAAGCTCCGGCTACGCCCGAAAATCGGTGGGTTTCAGCAGTTTTGATGCGACAAGGCGGAATTGCAACGGTTAGTGTGCGATTGCGGGTTGTCAAATAATAAAATAGGTGTTATGGGCATGGGGCATGGGGCATGGGGCATGGGTAATGGGTGATTGGTGATTAGTAAGTTGTATAGCGGTTATTAGTCACACGAGGTACATATTTGAAGATAAAAAATCTCATTAAAGGAATTAAACATACCTCACTATAGCAATCCTTGCAGGAGTCGTAAATTTTTGACCCCACCCCAACCCTCCCCTTATCAAGGGGAGGGAGTAAGAAATTCACACATGATTTAGGATGGCTATATAGCGATAAAGGCTATAGCAAATAACAACTAACAAATAAAAAAACTAACAAATAACCAATGACGACAGTCAACAGTCAACAAACAGTCAACAGCCAACAGTCAACTAACAACTGACAAAAAATGATTTCTATCCAAAACCAAATTGTTTTCATTACAGGTGCGAGTAGCGGTATCGGAGCAGCCTGTGCCAAGATATTCGCCAAAGGAGGAGCCAAACTAATTTTAGCAGCCCGCCGCCTTGAAAAGCTCGATCGACTGGCAAACGAACTTGTAGAAACAAAATCCATCGCATCGGCGAACGAGATTTATTTGCTAGAATTGGACGTGCGCGATCGCCCGCAAGTGGAATCGGCGATAACTGCGCTTCCCGATGCCTGGAAAAGCATCGATATTCTGATTAACAATGCGGGATTGAGCCGTGGTTTAGACAAACTGCACGAAGGCAACTTCCAAGATTGGGAAGAAATGATTGATACCAATGTTAAAGGCTTGCTTTACATGACTCGCGCGATCGTGCCGGGAATGGTAAGCCGAGGTCGCGGCCACGTAGTGAATATCGGCTCCATAGCAGGCCGCCAAGCTTATCCGAAAGGTAATGTTTATTGCGCTTCCAAAGCAGCAGTGAGAGCTATTTCCGAAGGGTTGAAACAAGACCTTTTGGGAACACCCGTGCGCGTGACGGAAATAGAGCCGGGTTTGGTGGAAACAGAATTTAGCAATGTCCGGTTTCACGGCGATGCAGAAAAAGCCAAAAATGTCTATCAAGGATTGACACCGCTGACGGCGGACGATGTAGCCGATGTAGTGTATTTTTGCGCGACGCGAGCGCCCCACGTCAATATTAGCGAAGTTTTGCTAGTTCCGACAGACCAAGCTAGTGCAACTCTGGTTCACAGAAAAGAGTTGTGAATACTCATTAGTAGTGAGACCAAATCCGACTTAAATAACCCCTTTATTTCTGAGTTTATATATGCTCAGACTTCGTTTGTTTAGGAAAAGTTCCCGCCGAGGGTTAGCAGGGATTTATAACCAGGACTTGCTATAAATTGTGAAGTCAATAGTTCTGGATAGTTAAATAGTTTATGGTTGCCTAAGTATTTTTTTTAATATAAAAAATAAATAAATAATTTGCATTTTTTGACTAATTTCACATACAACCATTCCGGACATCAGGATTGTAGCGAGTAAGTATCACCAGAGAGATAAAGGCTCTCGATAGATATTCCCCGATTCGAGATGACAGGCTATGTCCGATGTAACAAATCCCACTCAACCCTTAAGCGTTGAACAGAACGCTGTCTTAATAGTTGGGTTAAAAGGACGATCCAACAGATGGGCAACAACTTGACCGATCGTCGATCGGCCTGTCAATCAGTTGCGATTTCTAGGTTGATTTGCTTAAAAGCTTGATTGATTGCTTTCTTTAGCTGGTTGGTCATCTCGCTAGGGTGCAGATACTGCACATAAATCACTATCCTCAACAAAGGATTTACCATGTCTCAAATCGTAATTCCTAGTCCACCACCCAGTACAGGCTCAGATGACTGTGATGGTTTGATTATCATAGGCTCCAACGGTCAACCCAGGCCCACCACTAGACCCGGTATCCCCCAACTAACCCTCACTGCTGTGGACGACATTGCCTATGGCAGTAACCAAGATGAAGAATTGGCTGCTCTAGAAGGTAACGATCTAGTTGGTGGAGGCGGTGGCAAGGATGTCATCCAAGGCAACCAGGGAGAAGATACTCTCTCTGGGGGCGAGGACAATGATACTGTCATGGGCGGTAAAGGCAATGACATCGTTGAGGGCAATGCTGGCAATGATGTCCTTTACGGCGATCGCGGCAACGACATCCTCGACGGTGGCGACGGCAACGACTATATCGAAGGCAACCAGGGAAATGATTATGTTAGAGCAGGCGCTGGCAACGATACGGTGTTCGGCGGTAAATGCGATGACGTTCTTTATGGCGACGACGGCGATGACATCCTTTCTGGCGATCGTGGCAATGACTTCCTCGACGGCGGTCAAGGCAACGATACCCTTTTTGGAGGCAAGGGCGAGGATGTCGTCGTCGGTGGCGAGGGCAACGACTCTATCTTCGGCGGTAAAGGCGATGACTGGCTATTTGGCGGCGCTGGCAACGACTTCGTAAGTGGCAACTTAGGAAATGATACTGTCAGAGGCGGCGATGGCAACGATATGTTGTACGGCGGTAAAGGCAATGACATCGTTATGGGTGATGCTGGTAACGACCTTGTTTCTGGCGACAGAGGAAATGACACCCTAACAGGTGGTGCGGGGGCGGATACATTCCGCTTCGAGTTCCTCGGCATAGATAATATGGATACTCTTACCGACTTTAATCCTACAGAAGATAAAATTCAGCTTGATAAAGCTGTGTTTAATGCTTTAATACCGGGCAATCTAACTGGCAACCAATTTATTACCGACCCCAATTTCAATCCCAACACTCCTGGGGCTGCAGGCGCGGCTAATCTGATCTACAACCCGGTTGACGGTTCGCTGTACTACCGCAATCAAAACGGTCAAATATCGATCGTCGCTCAAGTAGGTAATAACCTGAATCTTGGGTCGAATAACTTTGAAATAATTTAAAGTTTATCCCGATTTAGGGTGGATCTATCATTAATAGAATTTAAACATTATCGGCTGGCTAAAAGCTCACAAAAAAATCAGCGATCGGGCGTCAAAACTTAGAAAGCTTATTAATAACTTGAGCCCGTGATGTCTACGGCTAGCGGTTGCAATTTACCTTTTAAAATCACTAATTTAATTAAGTATGCTCAGCACCCAAGGGACGGAACAAAATTCTAATTTAGTAGAAGCTTTTGCCAAAATGGGTTTGCTGTGCGATCGTGCGGGAAAGATAGAAGATGCTGCTTTTCACTACCAGCAGGCACTGGCTCTCGGAAAAAACACCCCCGAATTGCAGCACAATTTGGGTAGAGTTCTGCAAGAGCAGGGGGATTTTACAGGGGCGATTGGCAGCTACAGGCAGGCACTGGCTGTCAATCCAGATGACGTTAAAGCTCACTACAATATCGGCGTTGCCGTTCACCAGCAACTCAGGATAGAAGCAGCGATTTACAGTTACCAGCAAGCGATATCTTGTTGGAAAAAAAGCTCTCAACTAGCTCTTTTATCCTACGCGATAAATGCCTATAACAATTGGGGCTGCATTCTGATGCAAGAGGGCAAAGTTGACGAAGCAATTGTGGTTTTTCAAGCGGGAATAGCTGTGGCTCCGGATGATGCTGGTCTGTACAATAATTTAGGTATTGCTCAGTTACAACTGGGGAAGCCAGAGGAAGCGATCGCCCTTTGCCGCCGCGCGATCGAGTTGCAGCCAGAATTAGTCAAGGCCCGTTACAATTTGGGGAAAGCATTCCAAAGATTGGGGCTGCATACTTTTGCAATAGAATGTTTTGAGTTAGTAATTAGCAAAGATCCCGATCTGGTTTCGGCATACGGCGATCGGGCTTTTTCTTTGATGGCACAAGGCAAATTAGCTGAGGCAATGCTATGTTGGCAAAAGGCGATTGCTCTGCAAAGCCAGTTTGTTGAGGGTTTTTGCTGCCAAGTAGAGATGCGGTTGACTTCCGTACAAGAACTTAATGAACTCGATCGCTCTCAAATAGCCTGTGTCCGATTTCTGAAGCAACTTCAAGGAAAAGACGGCTCTGGTTGCGCCATTTCTAGTCTTGCTAACAATCTGCTTCATCCTTCATCATTGCTCCTCGATTTAGCAGAGACTTACATCCATTTGGGAAACGCCTTATTCGAGTATGGCGGGTACGAACAAGCGGAAAGCTATTATCAAAAAGCTTTACAAATTCAACCTAAGAATGCGGATATTTACTTGCGGCTGGCTGATTGCTTGAGTCAGCAAAAACGATTTTCGGCAGCGATTGTAGTTTACCACATGGTGCTGGTAATGACGGGCGATCGCTCGGATGTTTCCCAACAGTTGCAGGCTGTATTGAAAAAACAGCAGGAGTTGATTCATTCTCCCGTAGCCCGCCAAGGGTTTCAACCCGTGTCGGACTCTGATGTTGAAACCATTAACCACCCCTCCGTTATTGACGGGAATCAAAAGCAAAAATCGGACTGTCAGGGCTTAGATTGTCAGCGGTGTCTCAAGCGGATTTTCAGACAGTTTGAGCCTGTGCATTTAGGTAATGGCGTATATTCTTGTGCTCAGCAGGGAGAGACTGCTGTTGAGTCGCCGAAAACGTTTGTTACTTCGCTCCCAAACGGGCGGGCTTGGATTGTACCGCAGAAAAATTCTTGGATGATTTGCAATGCTATTGCTATTATCGATTCTGGCGATCGGCTTTTACCCCAACTTTCCCGCGAATATCCGGGAGAGTTGCCGGGATGCGAAAATCAACATTCTACTCAGCACAGGTTTCTAAATTTAAAACCCGAAGAATTGCCACCTTTAGAAAAGATAGACGGTACGGTGGCGGTATTGGCTGGACTGTCGGGCAATGTCTATTTTCACTGGATGGTGGATATTTTGCCCCGCATAGAAGTTCTGCAGCGTTGGGGGATAAACCTGGAAGAGATAGATCGGTTTTTGGTTAATAGCTGCCAGCAGCCTTTTCAGCGAGAAACCCTGAAAGCATTAGGAATTCCTGAATATAAAATTATCGAGAGCGATCGCCATCCTTATATTCAAGCCAAACAATTAATTGTTCCCTCTTTTTCCGGATATTTGGGCTGGCTGTCGCCGCAGGCGCTTAAGTTTTTGAGACGAGTTTTTTTAAATCAAAAATTTCAAAACCTCTGTAGGGCGAACATCTTTCTCCCTAAAGGTACACAGGTAAGCGAGCAAGACGATCGCAAATATATCTATCCAGAACGCATCTATGTCAGCCGCAGCAAATCCAGCTATCGCCGAGTCATCAATGAAGAACAGGTAATCGAATTTTTAAGCGGATTTGGCTTTGTCTCAGTGCTACTAGAATCTATGACTTTGGAGGAGCAAATAGCCTTATTTTCTCGTGCCAAAGCTATCGTAGCGCCTCACGGCAGCGGTCTAACAAATATTATCTTTTGTGGTGCAGGAACAAAAGTAATTGAGCTAGTCTCTCCCAATTATATCAGGCAATACTATTGGGCGATATCTCAGCAGCTAAATCTTCCACATTATTATATAATAGGAGAAAGTTTTAATTGTTACCCAATTCGACAGTTAATGTATCAAAACCCATTGAGTGAAGATATTTTAGTTAATTTGAAGTCTCTTCAAAAACTGCTGGAAGCAACTAATCTCTTTACTTCAAAAAATAGCCCCACTTTAATATTTCTTGAAAACCCCAAAAAAACTACCCCAATCATGAATCAAGAATCAGCAGATTATTTCTACAAAAGGGCCGAATTTTATTTAGAACAAGGCAAGTTAAGCGATGCTGTAGCTGCTTGCGAGCAAGCCCTGAAGCAGAAACCTGATTTTGCACCAGCTTACAAAACCTTGGGCAAGATCTGTCAAGTACAAGGTAACTTAGCCAAGGCAAAGGATTGGTACGTGAAAGCTCTGGAAATTCAGCCTGACTTTGCAGAAGTTTATACTAATCTTGCTACTCTGTACACCCAAGAGAAAAATTGGGAGCGGGCTTTAATCTGTTACCAAAAAGCCAATTTTGCTCAAATTAAAGAGCCAAATCCTAATAGTAGTCAAGGTGTTTTAGCACTCAAAGCTGACGATATAGAAGTCTACATTCAAGGTGCAGAAGCATTTTATACTCAAAGGAAATTCGAGCAGGCGGCGGCGGCTTGCCAGCGAGTTATTCAAGCTAAACCCGATGCGAGGGCTTATAAAATTTGGGGTAATGCTAGGCAAGCTCAAGGCAAGGTAGAGGAGGCAAAAAATTGCTACGCTAAGGCTATTGAACTCGATCCTGATTTTGCTGAAGCTTATACTAATTTGGGGACGCTTTATGCTCAGGAACAGCAGTGGCAATCTGCGATCGCATTTTACCAAAAAGCGATCGGCCTGCAACCGAATTTAGCATCAACTTACCGAAATTTAGCTCGCGTGTGGACGCAAATAGGGCAGCTATCGGAGGCTGACGAGTGCTGGTTTAAAGCGTATTCTCTGGAACCTGCCAAGGCTACTCCTGAAGAACACATTCATCTGGGCGATAATTTTTTGAGGCAGAATCAGGTAACGCAGGCTATACGCTGCTACTGCCATGCTATCGAGTTAAACCCCAATTCAAACGCAGCTTACCAACAGTTAGGAAATGCTCTCAAAGCTCAAAAAAAGGTGCAGGAAGAAGTAGCTAGTTATCGAAAGATAATTGAACGACCTGCTAACATTTTTGGGGATTTGTTCAAGACAGTAGTTGTGAGTTTGAATCCAAAATCTGAGTTACCTCATAATCCCCAAACATCTACTTTGCGGGCAAATGTTGCAGCTAATTCCCTGCAAATCGATTCCACAATCTCCGCTGAAAAACCTCGCGTACAGTTGCAGCAGCCGACAACAATTCCTGCTGTACCGCAACAGTTAAATACGATCGCCATTTCGGAAAATTCTGCACCTGCTACTCAAAACTCGGCTGAGGTTTTGTCGGCTGTGACAGTTGTTGATAGCGGTTTTACGGCAGATTTTCGGCAACCAGAAACTGCTGATGACTCCATTCAGCGGGCAGAATCTTATTACGCTCAAAAACAATTCGAGCCGGCTATTGCTGAGTGCAAGCGAGCTATTGAAATCAAACCAGATGCGGTGGCTGCTTACAAACTGTGGGGCAAGATTTTGCAAGTGCAAGGGAATACAGAAGCTGCGATCGAGTGCTATAAAAAAGCCGTCCAAATTAATTCTAACGAGGCAGATATTTACGTAAATCTTGGCACTTTGTATGCTATGGGAAAACAGCTATCGCCGGCAATTGCTTGCTACCAAAGAGCGATTGCTATTCAACCGAATTTAGCACCAGCTTACCGGAATTTGGCTAGGGTGTGGAGGCAGCAGGGAAAACAGGAAGAGGCGAACGAGTGCTGGTACGAAGCTTATTCTTTGGAACCGGAAAAGGTATCGCCCGATCAGCATTTTAAATTGGGCAATCTTTTGTTTAAGCAAGGTCAAATTACTTATGCGATCGCGTGTTACCGCCGCGCGATCGAGTTAAATCCCAACTTAACTGCTGCTTACCAAAATCTGGCGATAGCGTTAAAAAAGCAAGGAAAATTACATGAAGCTGCTGTCTGTTTGGAGAAAGCTGCGGCACTTAACAACAGCGGTTTGGTAGCCGACCATCTAGCAAGGGATACTGTTGCCCCTGCGACGCGGGTAAAGGGCGATCGAAACACTCACAAACCTGCTGCCGCTGTGGAAGTTGGGGATGCGATCGCTTCTGCGGCACCCGCAAACAATCTGAATAACAGTCATTCAAAATCTGCCGAAAGTTTAACATTATCTGCACTTGATAGCGGTAGTAGTAACAGTGGCAAACCTGTGGCGATCGTCAATTCTGTCAGTGCAGAAACATACATCAAAAAGGCAGAATCTTATTATGCTCAGGGGAAATTTGAAGAGGCGATCGCGGAGTGCAAGCGAGCTATTGAAATCCAACCGGATGCAGCATTTGCCTACAAGATTGCGGGGAATGCTACCCAAGCTATGGGCAAAGCAGAGGCAGCGAGGTATTGGTACGTTCAAGCGCTGGAAATCGAGCCGGATTTTGCTGAAATTCATGCCAATTTAGGCAGCCTTTACGCTCAGCAGAAATACTGGGAAAAGTCAATTGCTTGTTACCAACAAGCAATTAAAATTAAACCTAATTTAGCATCGGCTTACCGGAATTTAGCGAGGATATTTGTGCAGTCCGGTCAGCCGCAAGCAGGGGCAGAATGCTGGTATGAAGCTCTCACTCTCGATATCAATTGGGCTAAGCCTGATGAACACTTTACTCTGGGCAACACTTTGTTAGAACTGGGTCAGTTGGAGCGGGCTATTTCGTGTTATCGGCGGGCGATTCAGTTGCAGCCGAGTTATGCCGATGCTTATCACAATTTAGGGGAAGTTTTGAGCGTTATGGGACAGTGGGAAGAGGCGATCGCGGCTTACCGACAAGCGATCGATCTGAACCCGAATTTCGATGCACCTCATTACGGTTTGGGAAAAGCTTGGGCAAGTCTCGATCGGCGCGAAGAGGCGATCGCCTGTTATCGGAGAGCGATCGAGTTAAACCCCAATTTGGTTCAAGCTTATCAAAGTTTGGGCGATGTTTTGGACAGTTGGGGTCAGTTGGATGAGGCGATCGGATGTTATGAAAAAACCATTGAATTGAAACCGGACATCTGGGAGGTTCACCAAAAGTTAGGGGATGCTTTGCAAGAAAAAGGCGACATTGATGAGGCGATAGAGGCTTACAATCGCGCTATTGAACTAGCAAAAGTTTAGCAAGTTTCCGGATACCTCGCTAGGGAGATGAAAAATAAATTCAACTGCTTTAACAGTCTCAAATTACAACAGGTACAGGGTATGAGTAACCCATCCAAGATTATTGCATTTCCAGTAAAGAATCATTCAGATTCCTCCGCCTTATCGCAGCAAGATAGTGAATTTTTACCTCCTCAATTAGTTAGCTTAAAAAAGGTTGACTCGGAATCTGGGGAACAGGAGAGTAAGCGAGACAAGTATTCTTACGGGACGGGAGCTAATTTCAATGCTGCTAAACCTCACTACAGCTTAGGGAAAGCTTTGGCTAAAAAGAGGGAGTGGGAGAAAGCTATTTATTCCTATCGTAAAGCCTTAGAACTCTCCTCTAATTCAGCAGAGATTTATCAGAGTTTAGGGGATAGTCTTGTTAAAAATGGTGAGTTGGATGAAGCAGTAATAGTTTATCATAAAGCTATCGAAATTCAGCCTAGTTTGTGGGAAGTCCACCACAATTTGGGGGATATTTGGCAAGGACAAGGAAGGTTAGAGGAGGCGGTTGCTGCATATCGTCTGGCGATCGAATTTAACCCAGACTTTTCTTGGTCGCACAATAATTTAGGGGATGTGCTGATTAAGCAGGAGAAGTGGGAAGAGGCGGCGGTGGCGTATGGAAGGGCGATCGAGCTAAATCCAGACTTCCATTGGTCTTACTATAATTTGGGCGAGGCTTTGATGGAGTTGCAGAGGTGGGAGGAGGCGATCGGGGCTTATCGACGCGCCATTGATTTAAACTCGGATCTGCCTGGCGTGCAAGAAAAGTTTGAAAGTGCGCTGCAAAATCAATCTGGGCTATCTGCCGATAAAGCCCTCGATTTTTACCGTAAAGTGCTGCATCAAAATCCTGATAATATCCAACTTTACCATCAAGCCTTAGCGCTTAAATCCAATAATACTGAATTGTATTTTGCATTGGCTCAAGCTTTAGAAAAGCAAGGTGAAATTGAGCAATCAGTTATTTTTTACAATATCGCTTTGCAGCAGGAACAGGAAGGCGATATTGCTGAAAATGCTACGGTTTTTTTATTTCCCGACTATCGCAAAACAAATCCCTACCAAACTTTACTCTATTCTCACCGACCTGAAAGCTGCATTATTAAAACAGGAAACATTGATGAGGCAATTCAAGAATTAAAATCTCAAGAGAATTGCAGCGAATCGAAGAAGATCGTCTTTCACTTGCACTGGACAAGTTTCATCCTCGCACCAGCTAAAACTACAGAAGCAGCCGAGGCTTTGAAAAACGAATTTCTCCAAAAGCTATTTGAGTTTTTGCTAAATAGTGGAATTTTAATTTGGACTGTTCATAATATACTGCCACATGACTGCCATTATCACCGGCAGGAAATTGCCTTGCGGACTGCTATTGCTGCTATGGCAAGTAAAATCCACATTCACTCTGAGAAGTCACTGGCAGAAATCGAAGAAGTATTTCCCATTCCGCGAGAAAAAGTCCAGATTATTCATCACGGTCATTATGTGGGTTTTTATCAAAACCACGTTAGTCGAGATACGGCTCGCAAACGCTTCGGATTCCAGCCTGAAGACACAGTTTTTCTATTTATGGGTCAAATCCGTCCCTATAAAGGGATTGACGATTTGCTATCCGCATTTGTCGAAGTTCAAAAAGAATTTCCCAATGCTCATTTGTTAATTGCAGGCAAGCCAGTCCATCCCATTAAAAAAGGAGCGATCGCAGGCAAAGCAAAATTATTTCCGAACATCACCGTCGTCGAAGAATCCCTACCAGATGACGAGTTGCAATGGTTCTTTAATGCTGCGGATGCTGTGGTTCTTCCCTACCGAAAAATTTTGACCTCTGGCTCAGTGCTGACTGCCTTATCCTTTAATCGTCCTGCGATCGCTCCTAATGTAGGCATGATAGCAGAGATAGTTCGAGACGGATACAACGGCTTTCTATACCAATTAGGAAATGTTAAATCTCTAGTTAAAGCGATGTCTAAAATGGCTAAAATCAATCCAGAAACGCGGGAAAAATTATTCAAACAATCTTTGAAAAGCATTGAAACACTAACGTGGAATTGCGCTGCTCAGCGTCTTTTAGCCAGTGTAACCCCTGCTGTAAAAATCGACGAAATTGCGATTGAAACCGACGTTGTTAAGTGCCAAATATGGAATCCCTTAAAGACCAATGTGCAGCGAAATGGCCAAGTAGCAATTTTAATCCTTAACTACAATTGCACCGAGGATGTAGTCAAATTAGTCGCCTCGATAGAACACTCTCAATTCCAACAGTTCCAGATTTTTATCCTTGACAATCAATCCCCTAACATCGAGTTCAACGAGTTAGTGTGTTTGTTCAACAAGCACACGATTATTCGGACATCAAAGAATCTAGGATATGCAGGCGGTAACAATGTAGGGATTCAATATGTGAAACAGTTTGGCTTTGATTTGGTCTGGATTCTCAATCCCGATACTACTATTAAGCCCGATACCCTCGAAACTCTGGTTCGCGCAGCAGAAACCCGCCAAGACATCAGTATTTACGGCTCTGTAATCTGCTGGACTCAGAATCCAGAAATAGTTTGGTTTGGGGGTGGTAGAGTTAAATTAACTAATCAAGAATTTCAAACTTATCACCTGTACAACGGGCAGCATAAAAGTTTAATTCCCGACCAAATTTACGACGTGGATTATGTAACGGGTGCTAGCATTTTTTGCCGTACCAAAATTTTTGATGAAGTCGGTCTGATTCCTGAACGCTATTTTCTCTATTTCGAGGAAACAGATTGGTGCTTGAGGGCTAGGGAAAAGGGACACCGAATTGCGATGATTCCTCCCAGCCAGCTTTACCACTCCAAAAAATCTCAAGTTGGTGTATTACCAACCAAAATTTATTTCTACTACTACATACGCGGTTCTGTGTTGTTCATTTTGAAATACTTTTCGCAGAACCGTTCGTTGATTCAAACTAGCATTCAAGACAAATTCATTCAGCCTTGGTTGGAAAAGATTGAGAAAAGCGATCCCAAACAAGTTGGGTATTTCACCGCCCTCGCTCAACAAGCACTAGAAGATGGTTTTGCAGGTGTTACTGGTCCGGTGGATTTGCTGCGGGTATTTGAGGAACAGAAGTCGCGATCGCCCGCAGAAATCAGTCATCCGTTAAATGGCTGTCTTGAAATCGTCAACGAGCAGAAAATTAGCGGCTGGGTGTGGAACAAGAGTCAACCATTAGAACGCTTAGAGATAACGATTCGGATAGATGGTAAGGCTTACACAAATGCCTTAGCCGATCGATACATAGAGGAACTAAAACAACAGGGATGCGGAGATGGAAACTACGGTTTTGAGGTGAAGACTCCCCACAGTTTATTTGATTCCCATCTTCATAATGTAGAGGTGTTTGTTGATAACTTCTTGCTCAGCAGCAATGCACCGAACACGATCCAATTTGATCCCCGTCCGTCTAAATATAAAGGTCGGATAGATGGCATTGAGGATAAAAAGTTAAAAGGCTGGGCTTTAGACGAGAATAACCCCCATCAAACGATGGTAGTCCAAATTCTCGATGGCACACAAGTAATTCTGGAGGCAGAATGCAATGTAGAGCGTGCAGATCTCCGGAAAGCAGGCTATGAAAATGACCGTGCAGGATTCCTAATTCCCCTTCCCGTTGCCTACTGTGACGGAAAAAATTATTCCTTAAGTTTGAAAATTTTGGGTACTGAGGAAGTTTTGTGTACTCGTTCTATCAAAATGTCAACGGATAAATATCCTTTGATGTCCGTTAATTCAATGGAGGAAATGTTTGGATGGCTGTACTATTACCGAGAATGTTCTATGGTACATCCAGAAAATAGAAATTCTATTTACTTGCAGCAACTTGAAGCTTGGACGCATCAATTGGCTAAAGGATTCGCCAAGAGGTCTCAAAGTAATTTAGTTTCAATTATTATGCCTGCCTACAATCGAGATAAGACCATTCAGACGGCAATGGAGTCGGTTGTAGCTCAGAGCTATGGCAATTGGGAATTGATAATTGCTGACGACGGCAGTAGCGACAATACTGTAGAAGTCGTTCAAAAATTTATTGACGAACATCAAACTGACCGAATCACTTTAATCCAACTCAGGTCAAACGGTGGGGTTTCTAAGGCAAGGAATGAGGCGATGAAAAGAGCCAGAGGCGATATATTTGCTTATCTAGACTCCGACAATACATGGGAACCTGATTTCTTGCTCATCATGACGAATGCGCTAGTTGATTCTCAGTGGGCAAAAGTGGCTTATTGTGGCGATCGCATTTGGCAACATTACCCAGGTAATACAACCCTTCCGGGTGCTTCAGAGATTAGCGCTATTCGCCTCGGACATTTCAATAAATCACTGATTGAAAATCGAAATTACATAGACTTAAACGTGTTTGTTCATTGGCGAGAAATTTACGACCAATTGGGGGGCTTTCGAGAAGATATGCGGAGGCTAGTGGATTGGGAGTTGATTGTTCGTTATACGGCTTTTTCCCTTCCCAAATTTATCCCAGCTTTACTGGCTAATTATCACATGGGTTTGTGCGAAAACCAAATTACGAAAGTCGAGAATTACAACAATAATTTGCATAAAATGCAGCAAACACTATCCCGGATACAGTTGATAGAATCATCTAGTACCGCGAGCCCTCTTGAGAGAAAAAGTCCCGGTAATTTGCTAACTTCAGAGGTTCAGACACAAATTGTAATTGTTGGGGGCGATCGCGAGATTGATTCCCTGATGTTGTGCTTGCAGGCGATCGCAGTCAATACTGTTCTGGAAGGGGTAAAAATTGTCGTTTACCTCTCTGGCAGTAACAGACTTCGCGCCAATCAAATTACTGAACGCTTTCAAGAAAAAGCCGACATTGAGGTTCGCTACGGCCCTTCTTCTTTGTGTTCGGATGTTCTGGCTAGTGCAACAAAACAATTGCCAGAAAACTCAACAATGGTTTTGCTCAGTTGCGAGGCGATTGTTTCAGCAGGCTGGCTCCCTTCTCTGACAAAGGCAGCCGCGAGCCGGGAGGATATAGCCTTAGTTGTTTCCAGAGATATTAGAGCGAAAAATGATGTTTTAGCTCAAAAACTTGTTCCCTACGCCAACAATATCAATGATATCGACATCGCTCTGTCCCCAGCAGGCAAATTCCCGATTTTTCCTGATTGTGACGCTAGTCAGTTGTTGATAGAAATATCGCAGCCTCAATTTTTTTGCTGGTATTTTAGCCAACAATTTATCGAGCGATTGGATTGGGAAAGGTTAGCTGGCATGGAAGATATTGCTTGGCAAGAATGCGTGGCCACAATTGCAAGAACTCTGAACAAAATGCGGATTGTCTATACTCCAATGTCAAGGGTCTATCACGCTAGTTATTTCCGCTAATTAAGAGTAAAATTTTGGCAAAATTTTGTCAAAATTTTACCCGTTCATTTGAATCAATAAATTTCTAGGGGGTTACTGAGTATGTCAATTTGTAACATTTGTGGCGGTCAAAGCTTTGTAGCAGGGCCGGGGGGAAGAATGAGTTCTACAGGTAAACCTCCTAAATGTCAAAGCTGTTTTTCGCTAGAGCGCCATCGGAGCCTGCGCCAAGTCTACCTTAAGTTGACTAAATTTATCCCTTTTAAATCCCTATCGGCTTTGCAAATTTCTCCTGACAAAGCTATCCAACCCGAATGGTTTGCTTCTCTAGAAGTTTCTATTTACGGCAGTCATAATTCGATAGACATCCAAAGTATAGACCGAGGTGACAAGAGTTACGATATCGTTGTTTGCAATCACGTACTCGAACACGTTAAAGATGACAGTCTAGCTCTCAAAGAACTGATGCGAGTTACATCCGAGCGCGGATTTTTGCAGTTAGGAGTACCCGATCCTTGTCGCTTGCGAAAAACTAAAGATTGGGGGTATCCAGATGAAAAACAGCACGGTCATTTCAGGCTGTATGGTAGCGACATACAAGAGAAATTTCAGCAGGTATTTCCTCCTGATATACATCAGCTTAAAGTGTTGATGGACGATCCCGCTACTGGAATGACAGATGTATATTTCTTTTTTACTCGCTCGGAATTTATAGCATCGGTTATCCGGGAAGATTTGAATCAGTAGTTCTCAGTTTGAACAGGTATTTTTCCAGTAACAAGATTAGGATGACAAAACTATGCTAACGCTTGAATTGCCCCATAATTTATTTCCGGTGAAACTTAACTTACCCAGAATTCACGATCGGGGTTTATCCCATCCCGAACAGTTTCAAACTTACATCTGCAAAGGCGGCAGAAAATCCGTTCAAGGTTGGTTGCTAGATGGGGCAGCGACAGCCGTTGTTTTACTGTCAGATTTTCAGCAGCAATTAGGAATTGAGGGGGGAATGTGCGAGATAGGAGTGCATCACGGATTGTTTTTTATTGCACTGTGTTTGCTGAGGTCTACTAGAGAAAAAGCTTTGGCGATTGATGTCTTTGAAAACCAAGATTTAAACATCGACAACTCGGGTTGTGGCGATTTTGAAACTCTGATTGAGAATCTCAAAAAACATATCGGTTCTCTGGACAGAATAGAAATCTTAAAATCCGATAGTACCCAAGTCAAACCACAAGATATTCTCTCAAAGATGCAGCGTGAAAAAGTCAGATTTTTCAGCGTAGATGGATGTCACACTAAGGAACATACTCTCAACGATTTAAAACTGGCTCAATCTGTCCTTTCGCCGGGTGGTATTATAGTTCTTGATGATTTTTACAATCCCTGGTGGCCGGGAGTTGACGAAGCTGCACATCATCTATTTCACAGTTGTCCTGAACTCAATCTTAAAGCAATTGGATACGGCGACAATAAGCTATTTTTAACGACTGAGGACTACTACGAGACTTACTATCAATATATGCAAAAAGTAGTATCCAAAGCTGCTAGTCGTTGGAAACCTGTAACGCTTTGGGGTCATCAAACTTTTGCTTTTTCTTTGTTTCCACCACAGCAATTATTTAAGAGAGTACCTTATTCGGTTGGTGAAGTCGTTAGCTTCAAAACAGGAGGAAATGCTCAAAATTATCAAACGTTTGGCTGGTACGCATCGGAGAAGTCAGGAACTTGGACTCACAGCGGTGACGCGGTTCTGACAATGAATCTATCTTCTTCCAAGGGTTTAGACTGGCTTGGCAAGGATTTGCATCTATCAGTTACAGGTATAGCGTTTCTAAGCAACGATCTTCCTCAAACATCTATTCAAGTGATTTGTAATGAAAAAATTGTAGGAGAGTGGTTCTTTGCCAAGGGAGATTCTCTCAAAGAGTTAGAGACTTGGATTCCAGTAGAAATTATTGGTGAAAATGAAGTTATTGAAATTGTTTTTCGTTCTCAAGTTTCACTATCACTAAAAGAGCTGGGAGTGTCCGAAGATACACGACAATTAGGTTTTTTCATAAAAGACATGAGACTATCTGTAATTTAACCAATTCTTCGGTTGTGTTTAGAGCTTCGCTCAGTTTAATACATACCTCATTAACTTTGATAACGAAGGTGATGTCAAGCTATAGCAGTTGACAGTTACATAGTAGGGAAATCAAACAGTTTATGAAGCGCCCCTTTGCGGAGCTATTCATGAGGTTATTTATGTCCTAACTTATGTGGCGGTTGCTATATTAGATCGTGTCCGATAGATTGCTCGGGATGGAGACGGTTGGATCGTGCGGGGTTTAGTCCTCCCAATAGCGGACTAAAGTCCGAACGATCCAACCTTTTTTATTAAAAGTAATCGACCGGACATGATACTCTCTGCTCTTTTGCTGTTGGATAAAATATAGCAACCGCCTTGACGGCGCTGGACATTCTCGATAACGGAAAATATTGCTTTGACTGCATTTGGTTTCTTCCTTCTTGGGCCGAACCTCGGACTTCAGCTATAGTTTCCGATTTGGGATTCAACCACTACGCAACTGCGATCGCTATTAAATAGATCGTTATGATCAATACTAATCTGGCGATTCCGCTCCTTTTTCGCTCAGTTCAATACATACTTCATTAGCTGTTGCCATTCCGCTGATTTGCTCAAGGCGTCAGCATTAATTTTGCAGCCGTATTCTGAAGCATATCCGATAAAATTTGTTACCCAATCTGATATGGTTTTTGTCCCAGAATAAGGCGTGTAACTAATAGATTTTTCTAAATACCTGACCATTTGGGAAATATGGCCGGTGTGATAGAGTCGCCACGCCGCCCACACAAGAGTTTGATAACAAGACTGATTCCTTAATTGGCGCACATTTTCTGGTAAGTTGGGTCGGGAAAAAAACTGTTCCAACACGGCCCAAGTTTCCTCAGCTTGTTGGGGTGTATTTCGGGAAGAATTTTCTGGATGTTCCCGATAGCAGACGGTTGTCTGACAGACCCAGTCAGCTTGACAACCTATGAGTGCTAAACGTAAAACTAGGTCTACATCAGGCGCTTGATAAAATTGAGGATTGAAACCTCCTACTTGTTCCAACCACTTTCGCTTAAACATCAGCGTACTTGGCAACACTGGTTTCCACAACACCCAAGCTTCTAAATTTAAATTGGGTAATTGGTGCCACGGTTCCACCTTCCCCAGTAAATCGCCCTGCTGATTGACAATTTGCCAGCCACTATTCACCATTCCCAAGTTGGGTTGCGATTCAAAATAAGCTACTTGTGAAGCCAATTTATCAGATAACCAAAAATCATCTTGATCCAGAAAAGCAATTAACTCACCTTTTGCTATTTGGATACCCCGATTTCGCGCCGCAGCGACTCCCTGATTTTCTTGAAAAACATAGTGAATACTATTATAATATGGCTGCAACACAGCGTGACTGTTATCTGTAGAACCATCGTCGATAACAATAATTTCATAATCAGTGAAGTTTTGATTGAGAACGCTTTCTACCGCTTCGGCAAGGAAGCGATCGCCCTGATACACGGGAATAATCACGCTAACTCTGGGTTTCACAGTCTCAGTTGACATAAGTGCGGGGATAATTAGGTTAAACCGTGATGTGTCAGCGGCAATTGACGAAATTGCCACTTGTTGCCGTTATACGCTATGTTGGGCCGCCACTCCGGAACCAGGATGTTGATTTTATGGTTAAGAAATACGATCGCCCCCCCCCAACTCTGTACTTCTGATTTTGCCTATCCTAAAGCGATCGCCCTGTTGAAAAATTCGATCCGACTGTCCGGATTGCGCTCAAATTCTCAGGAAGCTTAATTGGTAGATGCACCCTGATTAATTAACTCCCGACCAATTTTGGTTCGGGGTTTTTTTTTGCGATCGCACGCCCTCCCCACAAATTATCCTAAATTCTGCCAAAGTGTCCTGAAAGAGGTGCTGTGAGGCGGGAGATTAAATTAGTAGATGCACCCTGATTAATTAACTCCCGACCAATTTTGGCCGGGTTTTTTTTTGCGATCGCACGCCCTCGCCACAAATTATCGCAAATTCTCCCAAAGTGTCCTGAAAGAGGTGCTATGAGACGGGAGACTAAATTAGTAGATGCACCCTGATTAAATAACTCCCGACCAATTTTGGTTTGGGGTTTTTTTTTGCGGTATCGACGGTGATGCTGAAAAGTTTGAGGTTATCCGGATTGCGCTCGAATTCTCAGGAAGCTTAATTGGTAGATGCACCCTGATTAATTAACTCCCGACCAATTTTGGCCGGGTTTTTTTTTGCCGATCGCACGCCCTAGCCACAAATTTCCGCAAAGTCTACCAAAGTGTCCTGAAAGAGGTGGTGTAAAGCCGGAGACTAAATTAGTAGATGCACCCTGATTAATTAACTCCCGACCAATTTTGGTTTGGGGTTTTTTTTTGCCGATCGCACGCCCTCGCCGCCAATGTTCGCAAATTCTGCCAAAGTGTCCTGAAAGAGGTGCTGTGATGCGGGAGATTAAATTAGTAGATGCACCCTGATTAATAAACCCCAGCCAATTTTGGCCGGGGTTTTTTTTAGCTCAAAAGCTGCATTAACCAATTAGGCTAATTCGCCTCAAAAGACTGCACCTCAAGAACCGGGCCGATCATAGCAAAAGTCATCACATCCTTACGCACTTCACCTTTAACACTGACTTTCAAACCAGCTTTTTTCAAATCAGAAGGAGCATCCTTAAGTTCGTAAGTTTCCCCATCTTCGCCGACCAAAGCCCAAGTACCGGGACCCAATCCTTTGCGTTCAATTACACCTTTGACAGTAATACTCATGCCGATCGCACCTCTGTTTTAATTGCTAAACGTGCCAGTCCGAAACACAGTACAGCATTGACAATCAAGAATGTTTGTGATACCAAACCTGTGCCCAATCCCCAGACTGCGGGAGACAGGAAAGCATTCACCGCTAAACTGCTGGCAAAACCGATCGAAATTGCGATCGCGATCCACTTCCACTGTTGATGTCCCAACAGCAAAGCAATCAAAATCCCAGGAATCAAAACGCTAGCAAAAAAGGGATTCAGCATACTGCTGCCATTAATTGCGCCGCCGAGTTCGGGAATAGAACTGCCCATCACCCGCATCGGCCACTGTGGCAAGTCAAATACAAACAAGTTGCGGAGGAAAAAGAACCCAGAACTGCCAGCCATCAAGCCGCCGGAAAAGCCCCAAGTCCACTGGAACGGAAAATAATTCCGCATAAAGAAAGCCAGCAGGTAAGAACCGAGCACCATTGCAATTTTAGGCAACAGGGCGACTGCACCGCCGTCAATCCAAAAGCGGGGGTTGAGATACCCGTTATCGCGCAGCCAGCGGAAGAAATCGCGGAAGTTGATTTGTCCGCGCTGGGCTAGCTGAACTGCAGCGGCGGCGTCTAGGTGTCCCGAACCAAAATGGTTTAACGGATCTTCAGTGACATTTCGCGAGGACTGCAAGAGTACGCTGCGAATTTCGTCTGGTTCTGTGATGCCGGAGGCCTTGACAAGGGCTGCAACGGCTGCAACGTGGGGAGAAGCCATGCTAGTGCCTTGGTAGCCTTCAAAGACTTCGGCGCCTGTTTCCGGGTCGATCGTACTTTGCAGGATCTTGCCCATTTCAGAACCGCCGGGGGCTGCAATATCAACCCCTGCGCCGAAATTGGAATAAGTGGCTTTTTCGTCGTCGGGGCCGAGGGCGGAAACGCCGATGACGTGGGGATAGCGGGCGGGATAGGAAGCGGAACTGTCGCCGGAGTTGCCGGCGGCTGCGATGATCACAACGCCTTTAGAGTGGGCGTAGTCGATCGCCTCTTCCATTAACTGACTTTCACCGCCGCCGCCGAGACTCATGTTAATCACGTCAGCGCCGTTGTCAGCAGCAAATTTAATCGCTTCGGCGATGTCGGAAACCGTGCCGCCACCGCTGCCGCTTAACACTTTTAGCGGCATTAAAGCTGCTTCGTAGGCAATGCCTGCAACGCCGTAATTGTTGTTAGTTGATTGGGCGACTGTACCGGCGACGTGAGTACCGTGGCCGTTGTCGTCGTAGGCTTCGGCGCGATCGTTTACAAAGTCGTAGCCCGGTACAAATTTGGTTTCTTTTAAGTCAGCGACTGGAGTAATACCCGTGTCAATTATCGCTACTGTTGTGCCGCTGCCTTTGGTTTCGTTCCAGGCAGATTCTACGTTGATGCTGCGGAGATTCCACTGCTTGGTATACATGGGGTCGTTGGGAATCTCGAAAGCGCTGTAGACGTAGTTCGGTTCAATGTATTCGGTATCTTTAGCCAAATTTGATTTTTTCAGGGCGTTTAGCAAAGTGCGATCGCCCTTAACTACATATACATTGTCGCCCGCTGAGAATTCGCTGTTGAGTTGCGGTGCGACTTGGTACTGTTGGGCGATCGCATTTACTTCTTTCGCAATCTCAGCAGCACCCAAATCTTCGCGGAAATCAAGCACAATCGAGTCGTAAGTGCCTTGAGTAGCAAGTCCTGGGAAATTAGAAATCGCCCAGCCGAGCCCGATTAAAAATAAGCACAGAAGGAAAAACTTTTTCATTGCCGATCGTCCGTTTAGGGAAGGCGTGTTCACCACAATAACCCAATTTTCACCGCCAGCGCCAGTTTTCCTTGCTGTGGCTTGTGGATATCTCGCACGCGGGCGTTTGGTAGTTTTCCGCGGTGGCTGTTGCTCGAACAAAAATTGCTCTAATTTCTCGTTTAAATTGCAGAGCAAGTTGTAGGAGTTCAATTAATTGTATCATGAGAGAAGATGACCAACAGAACAAGCGAGTATTTTCAACAAGGGTATTGCATGGAAAGAGGTTTAATGTGGCTGCCGCTGCTGGCAATTTTTATTTCTCTGGCTTGGGCTGGATGGAACGAGTATCAAAAGCTGGAAGCCTATCGTGTCTGGGCCGAACAATTCGCTAAAGCCAAGTACGATATTTATGCTGTACTCGGTCAGCAAGAAGACAGTTTAACTTGGGGGAAACCTACTCGCAGCGGGCCGATAAATTTGCAAACTTTTTCTTTAAAAGACGTGGAGTCGCTGCGGTTGTTAGTCAACTCTCAGGCAGTTGATTTAGAGTCGCCACCGAGTTCTGGAAGTCCAATTGCCCTCGAATTTTTGTTGAAAGATGCTGCTGCGGTGCAGGTTCCTTTTACAGAAATTCCTCTAGCGACTAAATGGGGAAAATACTTGCAGCAAGAATTGCAGCGCTTTAGGTAAAAACACTCTCCGGCGGGGCAGCGTATAGGGAGCATCTCAATGAAAGCAACCAAGCTAGAAATTGGAGTTTTGAGGCATGAGACAGGAGGCAGGAGGCAGGAGGAAACAGGGAGAAGGAAAGAGCCAGAAGAAGTGTTTTTACCAATATGAGATGCTCCCAGCGTATAAGATGTTAACTCTGCTGCTTTAAGTTACAAAAGTCTTTAAAACTGGTAGTAGAAATAGAGCTTACGCAACAAATCCTTTGAACTGCCATCTATAGGGTAAAGTACCCAGGGATCGCCCGGAGGACATGAGTTCTTGCAGTAAGTAGTAAGAGTAGTGTCCCCGTGCGCCCGCTCGTGTTCCGTGCGTACCTTACAGTTAAAGTTATTGACCAGCGCGTCCTAAAACAGCTAAATTGCCAGCCCCCCAATCAGCGGAATGCAAACACAAGAATTTTTACAGCGCTATCAACAGGGAGAGCGCAACTTTGGTCACATTGACCTCAGCGGCGCTAGTTTAAGCGGTGTTAACCTGCGAGAAATAGACCTCACTGGTGCTAACTTGACCGGTGCTAATTTGAGCTGGTCTTTTTTGAGCAATGCCAAGTTGATAGGGGCTTGTTTGCGGCGCGCGGATCTCCGCAGTGCGGGGCTGGCTGGGGCGAATCTGAGCGGGGCCAATGTGAGCGGGGCCAATCTTGCTAAAGCGGATTTGCGCCTTGCTTGTTTGGAAGCAGCAGAACTCAATTGGGCCGCGTTCCCGGAAGCGGATTTGGGCGGTGCTAATCTTCAAGGAGTTAAATCTGACCAAATTAATTTTGCCGGGGCTAAACTCGACGGCGCGAAGTTGATGGCGGCGGAATTGATGGAGGCTAATCTCAACCGCGCCAGTCTTGTTGGTGCTAATTTAACGGGCGCTAATTTGCGGGAAGCGCATTTAGTGGAAGCTAATTTGCGATCGGCAATTTTAATCGGTGTAAATTTGATTGAATCTGACTTGAATGGCGCTCAAATGCGATCGGCAAATCTGACGGGCGCTGACTTGCACCGAGCTGTGCTGGCGGGTGCGGATTTGACTGAGGCGGTGCTGGATAACGCTGATTTGAGTCGAGCTAATCTGGCGGGTTCTTATTTATTGAAAGCGAGTTTTAAGAAGGCACTTTTGCTACGAGCTAACCTGCAAGGAGTGTATTTGCTGCGGGCGGATTTGAGCGAAGCTAATTTACGCAGTGCAGATTTGCGGAAAGCTGATTTGAGCGGCGCTTATTTGATGGATGCGATGTTGGGTGAGGCGGATTTAAGAGAAGCTTGTTTGATTGAGTGCCGTTTGATTCGGACGAATTTGGAGGGGGCGCAGCTTACGGGTTGCTGCATTCAAAATTGGCAAGTTCAAGATGTCGATCTGTCGAGAGTTGACTGCAGCTATGTTTTTACTCAGTTTGATTATAGTGCGAAAGTTGCGGCAAATCGCTTACCGGTCGATCGCGATTTTGAGTCTGGGGAATTGGGGCGGCAGCATCAAGAGGACAGTTCTATTGTGAAGGTGTGTTTTGATGAATCTCCTAATTGGGAGGCTTTGGTTTTTACGATGCGTCGAGTCGAGTTGGAGAGCCGCGAACTTAAGTTGAACGTTCAATTTTTTGAGTCTGCGGGAGAACAAAGTTTACTGAGGCTGAGTGCGAACCGTTTGGTGAACGGCAAGATTTTGGGCGATCGCATTTTGGAGCTTTATCCAGATATGTTGGAAAAGGTTTTAGCCAAGGACGCTGAAATTTTGAGTTTGCTCGACTTGGCTGTTCCTAGTAACAGTGTGGAGCCGGCGGAGCCGAGTCACAAGGAAATATTGCTCAGAAGACAGGAAATCTACCAGCGAATGGTGCGCCAAATTTCGTTTATTTTGATGTCTCAGACGCCGGATAAATTCTCTGAAAGCGTGCAGCGGCTGTTGGATTATTTGAAGCAGCAAGGTATCCCGACAGAGCAGATTCAAAAGAAAGTCATCAGTCAGGCGATCGTGCAGCGGGCCAAGCAAGACCCGGCTTTTCGGGAACAGTTGCTCAGGTGGGAGAAAACGGCGTCTGATCGCGTTCGTTGTTCAATGATGGGGGAAGCGGTGCGGTATGCAATTACCCTTTTAATCGATGATTAACAGTTAATCGTTAACACTTGAAGCCGGCGACCCGCTAAGGCGCGGATTTGCTCGTCGGCGTCCGAAACTGCAAGCATCGTGCAGCGGGCCAAGCAAGACCGGGTGTTTCGGGAACACTTGCTTAGGTGGGAGAAAACGGCTTCGGATTGCGATCGGTGTTCGGTAATGGGGGAAGCGGTGCGGTTTGCGATCGGCCTTTTGTCGGAATCAATAGATATAGAAGTGAAAAGCCAGTCCAGGGAGGGCTGGATGCCTGTCCCCCAAGAAACTAACTATATCCAATTTTTTAGAATCCTCAATTCGACAATCAAAAGCATACAAGAAGAGAACATCATTTCATTACATTTCTGCAAATATTCAGTGTAACTAATGGTATTTAAGGCTCCCGTCCCTCCTGAACGATACTGAATAATGTTTGAGTTTATTTGCAGTTTCATCGCACCATGATGCGAGGCATTTCTTAGCGTACTATCTAAACACTTAACGACAGGAGCAAAGCTGTGTCTATCTTTAAAAGGGTTAGCTCTATTAGCCTTATTTATAGTCATATATTTCTTCAGAGCCATCTGTTCAAAAATATCAAAATTACGACCACTTAATATGTTATTTATACCTGCTAAAATGAAAATACTTGAAGTTATGTGTTCGTAGATATTTCCATAAAACATCTTTAGGTTTCTAAATCTCTTGGATGAAAGTGATATATCCTCTGGGATTTTCTGTTTCTGCTTTGCATACAGATAGAGCTGAAGTAGGTCGTCATAATTTTTCAAGTAATCACTAAAACTTTCTAAATGGCGCTCTAGGCAATCTTCTACGTGTTCCTCCAAATAGTATGAGCGAAGATTGTAATATTGTAAGGAATTTTTCCTTTTGGCTTCCTTAATTTCATTCAATATAGTTTTCATTTCTTCGCTCCGCTCTTCACCAATAAACAAAGCACTAAACATTTGAATTGATTCGTGCAAAGGATAAGATTTATCAAATAAATCCTCGGCAAGTTTATCTAAGTATTCAAGTGCAAGATTCTCTTTGCCTCGGTTGTGAAGAGACCAAGCTTTAATCAAAAAGTCCAGCTTCTCTCTTAAATTTCTAAAGCCTCCTACCAAGGAAAAAATATCTAGTATTTGCTTTCCTGAAAAGGAATTTTTTGTTTTTTCAATTCTCTCAAAAGCACCCAATCGCTCAGCTTGATGAAGGGAAGAAAAATAATATTTGTTATGCAAAAAGTTTTCGGGAACTAGGAAATTGGGGTCTAAATTTATAACCGTTCCTTCAGCTTGACAAACTTCACAGTTGCTAACTGTAGAAAACTTAGTTTTTGGAGCCTTGAAGCCTGGCAAATTATCAAATTTACCCCAGTCATCAAAATCAATGTCCAAGCGAACAGACATATCCTCACCACAATTTACACAAGGGAAGGTATGCTCTTGATAACGATCAGTTCCCAGTGAGATGCGTAGAGTATGGTTTGTTTGGCAGGTTCCACAACTAACTGTGTAACGATTAATAACCATAATTTTCCGAAAGGTCTAAAGGATTGTTTTTGTTTACCAATCTTGGCTGCGTAGCCGGCGATCGGCTAAGGCGCGGATTTGCTCGTCGGCGTCGGAAACTGCAAGCGATCGCAACAACGGCACAACTCCGGGATTCTCGGGATAATGTTCGATAATCGCTTCGAGTGCTGTAAACCTGGGATTGTAAGGAAAAGAACCGTTTTGATTGTCAACATCGCTCAAAGCTCGATCGCGCAAAAACTCAAACATTCCCGGCTCGTCTTTCCATCCCCGCATTAACTCTACCAGGGCGATCGCCCGCACCTGCGAATCTTCTTCTTTTTGAGCTCTACTTTTGAGCCACTCGAAAGTTTGAGACTGATTTGTCCACCCCCGCGCTAACTTTTGCAAAGCGATTTGCCTGACAGCGGGACTCTCATCGCCCTCTGCTTTAGCCTCCAGCAGCATCCAAGTTTCAGGGTTGTCTGGCCAGTTGTAAGCAAGTTCAAGCACCGCCGCTTGCCGCACCAGCGCTTCCCCAGAATCGAGCTCAATTTTCAGCCAAGGCAAGGTTTCTGGGTGGTCGGGCCACCCCCGGACGATCGCCCGCACCAGCACGCTCAGCAAGTGAGAATCTTGCTCTGACTCGACCAGGCTTTTGAGGAAAGGCAGCGTCTCCCCCCGGTGAGACCAGCGTTTTGCGATCTCTTCCACCGCAGTTTCTCGGACGTTGAGGTGTCTGTCTGACTCGGCGAGATTTTGCAACCAAGCAAAGACTTCGAGACTGCCTGACGCCAGTGCGGCGACAGCCTCCACTACTACTTGCCGCACAGTCCAGTAATCCTCGGAATCAGCTATTTTTTTCAGCAGGGGCAGGGTTTCTGGGTGGTCGGGCCAACCTGCCGCTATCTGTTTTAGGGCTATTTCGCGCAGGTCGGCGTCGCGATCGCTCAATGCTATATTTTTCAAAAAAGTCAGTGTTTCGGGGTTCCCGGGCCAGCCAGAGGCAATTGCTTGCACTGCTGAGCGCCGCACGCTCGCACTCGCGTCGGACTCGGCTTTAGTCTTCAGCAGCGGGTAAATGTCTGGTTCGTCGGGCCAGTGCGAGGCCAATTCTTCTAAGGCTGCTGTCCGCACTTCTTTGCTGCTGTCGGATTCGGCTAGGGTTTTCAGCAAGAGGCAAACGTCGGCTGCAGCAGGCCAGCCCGCTGCCAACTCCCGCACCGCTACGGTTCGCAGGATAGAACTTCCTGTCTGGGCAAGGTTTTTGAGCAGGGAGGCCGTGCCTAAAAGGCTGTGCCAACCTCTGGCTATTTCTTGCCACGCTGCGACTCGCACTCCCAAATTTTCGTCGGATTCGGCGGCGCTTCTCAGTAGCAGCAAGGTATCTGTGCGATCGGGCCAATGAGAGGCTAACTGTTCGAGTGCTGCGGTGCGGACTGCGGGACTTTGATCGAACTGAGCCAAAGCAGTCAGCAGCGGCCAGGTATCGCTGGTGTCTGGCCAACCAGAAGCCATTTCTCGCACACAGGTCGATCGCACTGCCCAGCTTCCATCGGAGTGGGCGAGGTTTTTGAGCATCAGGTAAATTTCTGGCTGGTCTGGCCAACCACGGGCTATTGCTTCGACTGCTGTGGCTCGGACTTCGCCGCAGTCACTGGAGTGAGCGAGTATTTTCAGCCAAGGTAGGGTTTGCGGGTCGTTTTTCCAAGTTTGGGCGATCGCTGCGATCGATCGATGGCGAATTTGATAAGTTTCCTGCAATTCTTGAGCGCTTTGATAAAGAATCAGGAAACCCGTGCCGTATTGCGATAACTTTTTTAAAGCGTTTAACAGTCTTTTTTCTGTTTTTTTATTAACATCATTTTTAACTTTTAACAGGCATTGCGCTGCTAAAAACAAATTAATAAATTTTTCTTGTTGACCGTTTTGAGCTGTGAGATATTCTATAATTTCGCTCGCTGTTTCTTTGTCGAGCTTGGCTGCAATTTCTCTGAGGACTTCGTGCAAAGATTCGTCCCGCCAGTGCTGGCCGAAAACTTGTATGTTGATCTCGCCCCCAGTCAGTTGACCGATTTTGAGTTGGGTATAAATTAACTCTGCTACAGTCTGGGGATTATTTTCGGAAACAAGTTTTTTTAATAACATACCGATACTCTGCCCCTGAAGTTTGTTTGCATTGACAATCCTCGCATCAGCTCCGATATTAGTTGAGATTTTTTTGAGCGACCCTGGAGTATGGAACCAATCGACTCTATTTTAGACGAAAAATACTGAGTCGGCAGGGCCCCAATGCAAAATCCGCCCGCACCCACAGGAATGTTAGGTGGTGGCGGATGGCGATCGAATAATTAAGCCGCTGAATCTAACTAACAGCTACTTGGACGCGATCGGCTACAACTCGAACCCCAAAAGTAGGAATCTTTACCGTTTCATCGTCCAGACATTGCCCGGTAGTCAGACTAAAGTTTTGTTTGTAAATGGGAGAAGCAACTTTGAGAGTGCCGTTGCGATCGCCCACAATTCCCCGCGACAAAACAAAAGCTTTGCTAAACGGGTCGTAATTGCTAAGCGCATAAACTTCATCCCCGTTTCCCACTCGGAAAATCGCCACTTGTTCGCCTTTAACTAAAGCGCAAACTCCAGTATAAGGGGCGATCGCATTGAGAGAACACACATCTACCCAAGTTGTTACTGTATCGGAAAGTTGTAATGATTGAACCATCTTCTTTTCCTGTTAATTTACTTTAATCTCGTTCCCAGTCTCCGGCTGGGAACGTAGGTTTCGAGGCTCTGCCTCGCCGAAGGAGGCTCTGGCTCACGGTTTTAGGAGGCAGAGCCTCCGGGACTTCATTCCCAGGTAGAGCCTGGAAGATTAAGCGAGATTAAATCTTGCTCCCTCCCCTGATTCAAGGGGAGGGCTGGGGAGGGGTTATTCCGAAACTCCAACCAGAGCCTTTTCATGTTCGTTAGCCGGCCGCGTTTGTCCCCGTTCCGCAACACGAACAATACTCGGATCGGGCAAATCGGAATTCACAAAATGCTGGAACCGCTGCACCTTTTGTGGGTCTTCAATCGTCGTTTTCCACTCACATTGATAAGTATTCACTAAATGTTCCATCTGCGCTTCTAATTCAGCACAAATGCCCAGAGAATCCTCAATTATCACCTGTTTCAAGTATTCAATCCCGCCCTCAAGCTTGTTCAACCAAGTAGCAGTGCGTTCCAATCTGTCGGCCGTGCGGATGTAGAAAACCAAGAATCGATCGATATACTTAATCAGCGTTTCCTTATCGATATCCGTCGCCAGCAAAACCGCGTGCTGTGGCTTAATGCCGCCATTGCCGCACACATACAAATTCCAACCATTCTCTGTGGCAATTATCCCAAAGTCCTTGCTTTGAGCTTCCGCGCATTCGCGAGTGCAACCCGAAACAGCAGATTTGAGCTTGTGGGGCGATCGCAAACCGCGATACCGCAATTCAACCTCGATCGCCAAACTCGTTGAATCCTGCACCCCAAAGCGGCACCAAGTGCTACCAACACAAGATTTTACAGTACGCAGAGCCTTACCGTAAGCGTGTCCCGACTCAAATCCCGCATCAATCAACCGACGCCAAATATGGGGCAATTGATCCACGCGAGCTCCAAACAAATCAATCCGTTGCCCGCCAGTTATCTTAGTATAAAGCCCAAAATCCCTGGCAACTTCACCCAAAACAATCAACTTATCTGGCGTGATTTCTCCCCCCGGTATTCGCGGCACCACCGAATAAGTACCGTCGCGCTGAATGTTTGCCAAAAAGTAATCGTTCGTATCTTGCAAACCGACGTGAGACTTCTCTAAAATATGGTCATTCCAAGTAGAAGCCAGCATCGAACTAACAGCAGGCTTGCAAATTTCGCAACCCTTACCTTTGCCGTGTCTTTCAATCAACTCCTCAAAGGTTTTAATCTCTTGAGAACGCACTAAATGGTACAATTCTTGACGAGAATATTCAAAATGCTCGCAAAGATTATTTTTGACTGAAAACCCAGCTTTCTTCATCTCCGCCTTGAAGATATCCGTCACCAAAGGCACGCACCCGCCGCAGCCGGTCCCAGCTTGAGTGCATTTCTTGACGCTGGCAACATCGGTTAAATTGCGATCGCTAATCGTTTCACAAATCTGCCCTTTGGTAACATTATTGCAAGAACAAATTTGAGCCGAATCCGGCAAACTGTCTACTCCAAAACCCGCCGATACTCCCCCTTCTCGCGGTGGCATTAACAAATCTTCTGGATGCGGCGGCAGAGCAATTTCATTTTGCATGAATTGCACCAAAGTGCCGTAAGCCGAAGCATCTCCCACGAGAATTCCACCTAAAATCCGGCTGCCGTCTTGATTTAAAACTAATTTTTTGTAAATGCCTTGGAAGGTGTCAGTGACAACAATCTCTTTAGCATCGGCCGACTTGGGAAAAGGATCTCCAAAACTAGCGACATCCACCCCCAATAGTTTAAGTTTAGTGGACATATCCGCACCTGTAAAAGTGCTTGTGGAACGGGCATCTTGCCCGTCATCCGCTACAATGCTCAAAATATCTGCTGCTACGCTTGCCATTGTATACCCAGGCGCAACTAAGCCGTAGATGCGACTTTGATAAAGCGCGCATTCTCCGATCGCATAAATGTCAGGATCGGAGGTTTGGCAACTATCATTAATCACAATGCCGCCGCGTTCTCCTACTTCTATACCGCAACTTCTGGCAATTTCGTCGCGGGGGCGAATGCCAGCAGAAAACACAATCATATCTGTTGCCAATTCCGAACCGTCAGCGAACAGCATTTTAGTAACTTTGCCATCTTCGCTAACAATTTCTGTTGTAGATTTGCTGGTATGAACCGAAACCCCCAACTCTTCTATTTTGCTGCGGAGAATTGCACCGCCCATCTCGTCAACTTGCACGGGCATCAGCCGCGATGCAAACTCAACTACGTGAGTTTTTAGACCCATATTTTGCAGAGCATTAGCACACTCTAGACCTAACAAACCGCCGCCAATTACTACACCAGTTTTGCAATTTTTAGCGTAATCTAACATCGCTTCCAGGTCGTCAATTGTCCGGTAAACAAAAGTTCCTGTAGCGTCTTTGCCTGTAATTGATGGCACAAATGGATAGGAACCGGTCGCGAGAACAATTTTGTCGTAGGGAACTTCTAAACCGTTGGCTGAAGAGACTATTTTGTGTTCCCGGTTAATGGCGACTGCTTTGTCGCCGATGTGAATTTGGATGCCGTTTTCTTGATAAAATCCCGGTGCAACTAAAGATAAATCTCCCGCTGTTTTGCCCGAGAAAAATCCGCTGAGGTTTACGCGATCGTAAGCAACGCGCGGTTCTTCACAAAAAGTAATTAAATTCCAGTGTTTGGCAGCATCCGAGCTGACCATTAACTCTAGGAACTTGTGACCTACCATGCCATTGCCGATTACAATGAGGTTTTTTTTGGCTGTCATTAGAATCTCTTTTATCCCGTTTATCAGTCGTTGGGTTTATTAATATAAGACTTTATTGTAAACTTTTGTACTTATATATACAAAAAAGGGATGTTTATGCAATTGTCGAATAGTCCCGATTGCATTTTTGCATGGCATGATGTGTGCGATCGACTTAAGTAGGTGCGTCAGTCGATTTTAGATTTTAGATTTTAGATTTTAGATTTTAGATTTACTTCACAGTTAAGAATGGTGCGTCAGCTAAGTGTTTTTGACAAAACGATTAACATTTTTACTGTGACGCACCTTACAGTTTTCTAATTTTTAATTATTATTTAAGCTCCCATGCTCGAATACTGCTTCAAGCCCTGTCGCCAAAGCCAGCGATTCCACACAAAAAACACCGCACTCCAACCAAACATTACCAACAAACTGCGGCCTACATCTACGGGCAATCCGATCAAGATTGAAGCGGGAAAATGAATCAAATAAGGAAAAGGAGTCCACAAAACTACTTCGCGCACGGGTGCGGGAAACACTTCTAACGGCGCGGTAATTCCCGATAAAAACAGGTAAATTAAAGACCAGAATTGCTCGATCGCACTTGCCCTTTCCAGCCAAAAAGCAAACAGCGCAAAAGTATACTGTATCAGAAACCGCAAACAAAAAGTCAAGACGATAACCAACAAAAATAGCAAAAACCTTCCCAAACTCGGCAGCCAAAAAGACTGCGGGTAAATTGCAAAAAATAGCAGCACTAATCCGAATACAAAGGGCAGCCGTGCAAACCTTTCGGAAACGTGAGATACGAAGTGGTGCCATACGGGATCGAGAGGCTGCAACAATCTATTAGATAGCTTGCCTTGCACTACTTCCTTTTCAAACTCCCAAATTACCCAAACTACATTTACTTGCCTGACAATGAAAGTGGCTAAAAAATAACGGGCAAAGTCGATGGAATTCAGCCCAAATTGACCAGTCTCGGCCGCCTGCGTCCAAACACCCATCAAGATAAATGGCAAAGCTCCCGACAGGGCCCACAAAAACAATTCTGCCCTGTATTCGAGCATATAAGCGTAGTAGGTAAATAACAAAGTTTTAGCAATTTTGATTGATTTTGTCATATCATTTTTAGATTTAATTTTTCGGTGTTAGCAACGGGCAAGATGCCCGTTCCACAAAACATTGAAACTCTAGTGGAACAGGCATCTTGCCTGTTCAATTTTTCAGTGTTAGCAACGGGCAAGATGCCCGTTCCAAAAAAGCTTGAAACTTTAGTAAAACAGATATGTTGCCTGTTATGGAGAATGAGTCCAGCCAAAAAAATTACACTTTTCCCGTGCGGAAAACGCGACCGATTACCTCTTCAATTGGCGGGTCAGTAACAGTCAAATCTATCACTTCTAACTCCGCCAAAATCTTCGCCACGCTCACCGTCAGTTCTTCCCTTTTCACTAAAAAACGCACCGATTGTCCCTCAATAGATTCTACCTCCCCGTAAGCAAAAGCACTATCTTTTGCCAGCGGCTTAGCTAATTTTACCTGAACTTCCCGATAAGGTGCAAACCTGTCGAGCAATCCGTCTAAACTGCCATCATAAACTAATTGCCCTTCATGGATTAACAAAACGCGCTTGCACAAAGCAGTAATGTCCGCCATGTAATGGCTCGTCAACAGCACCGTTGCTTGATAGCGCTCGTTATATTCTCGCAGAAATTGCCTGACGCTAAACTGTGCGTTTATATCTAAACCTAAAGTCGGTTCATCTAAAAATAATACTTCGGGCTGGTGCAGCAGCGCCGCCATCAATTCAGCTTTCATGCGTTCGCCTAAAGAAAGCTTTCGTACTGCCTGATTTAACTTGCCTTCTAGTGACAGCATCTCTGTCAATTCTCCGACTCGCCGCCGATAATCTGTATCGGAGATGCCGTAGACAGCGGCATTGATTCGCAGAGAGTCAAGCACAGGTAAATCCCAAATTAACTGCTGTTTCTGCCCCATCACTAAGGTGATTCTTTGCAGAAAATCTGCTTCCCGACGAAAAGGAGTGCGATCGCACACTCTCACAGTACCAGCCGAGGGATAAATCAAACCAGTCAGCATTTTCAGCGTAGTAGTTTTGCCCGCACCGTTAGCACCGAGAAACCCCACCACTTCCCCCGGTTCAATACTGAAAGAAACGCCCTCAACTGCTTTGATATTACGGTAAGTGCGACTAAAAAAGTGTCGCACTGTTCCTTTAAGCCCGGGTTCTTTAATCGCTACCGGATAAACTTTGCTCAAGTCTTCAACTAAGATAATTGGCATCGGTTCAAATTTTAACTTTTATTTTAATCTAGGGTATTTCCATCAGGCTTGTGCCAAGATGGAGCGATCGAGCTGGCTAGTAGGGTGCGCCAACGATTGCTCGATCGCTCACAGGAAGTAACTGTGTTCTGGCGCACCCTAATAAGCTGTAGAATATTGCACAATATCCATGCTCACATCGCACCAAGTTTACAAATATGGTACTCACCCCAGATAATTCAGGCATCTCTCGTTTGGTAGGAGACAATTCTTCTGAAAATATTACACTTGCACCAGGACAACTTGCTAGTTTTCCTGGGGGACTTTGGATGGTGGGCGGCAATGATACTGTCAGGGGCTCGTCAGATGCAGAACGGATTTTCGGCAACGATGGTAAAGACAGTCTGTTAGGCGGTGTCGGCAATGATTCTATTTACGCCGGCAAAGATGATGACGATGTTTTGGGAGAAACTGGCGACGATTTCTTGACAGGAGATAGAAATAGCGATTTCCTTGATGGGGGTGCGGCAAATGATTTGCTGCGCGGAGGACAAGGTGTTGATTTGTTAGTGGGCGGAGAGGGTAATGATACTTTAATTGGCGACAGAGATGTGGATATTTACCAAGGTGGTGCAGGGAACGATGTATTTGTTTTGAGAGTCGATCAAGCGGGAAGCAGAGTAGTTGGAATTGAAGTTCCTGACGCGGTAATTGTGGATTTTGATAAGTCTAGCGATTCGATTGGAATTAGTGTGGCATTTACCAGCAGCAATATCTCCTTAGAAGAGGTAAGTTATAGCTTGAACGATCCGAGACTGCTGCTGATCGATCCTGCAACTGTAACGGGGGGAACGAGTTTGTTAGCCAAGGGTGGCATCTCGCGGCAAAGTCTCGATCCCGATGGCAACGGCCGTGTGGAAGCTACTAATATTAGATTTGGTTTTACTAATGCTTTGTTGGGTACGGTGTTGAACGTGACCCCAGCCGATTTAAACGGTCGTTTTATTAATGCTAGTTCTTTGCTTTGAAGCAGCTAATTGATTAATTATCTCTCAAGAACGGGCATCTTGCCCGTTCCACAAAAAAAACTTAGTTCCTGTGGAACAGGCATCTTACCTGTTCTTCAGTTGCCTTTTTCCATTGCCCACTGCATCAAACCGGGGAACAAACGATAAGCTTCGGATGCCAAAAAAGCAGGGCCGACGGTAACTTCTGCACGCTGATTTTTCACAGCATCCCAAATAGCTTTAGCAATATCTTCTGGCTGAGTTGCCCACTCAGATTTCAGCATTTGGCTCATTTTCTGGCGGCGCAATTCGACTCCGGGTTCGTCTCGATCGCGAAATTGAGCTCTTTCTAAAAAATCGCTATTAATCAAGCCGGGATGCACGGCGCAAACGTGAATGCCTTGAGGCGCTAATTCCAATCGCAAAGTTTCTGTTAAACCGGTTACTGCATATTTGCTGGCACAATAAGCAGTCATTTGAGGCAAAGGCATTTTGCCACCAATAGAACCAACATTAACTATTGTGCCAGTTTTTCGTTGCAGAAAATGTGGCACAATTTCTTGAATTGTGTTAACGCATCCCCAAAAATTGGTATTCATTAATTGCTGCCAGTCTTCCGAGGTAGTGTGCTCGATCGCCCCCGCGAGACAAATGCCAGCATTGTTAACTAAAACATCGATGTTGCCGCAGGCATCTAGGGCTTTTTGGACGATCGCGCGCACTTGGTCAATGTCGCCGACATCCCCCGGAATAGCTACAGCGGAAGTTCCTTCTCGCTGCACTTGAGCCGCTGCTGCTGCCAATCTCTCTGGCTGGCGAGCTACCATCACTACATCGTAACCTTTACTTGCAAATAAAATTGCTGTTGCTTTGCCACTTCCTTGAGAAGCGCCTGTAATCAAAACTGTAGGAGCCATAGATAGTTATAAATTGTAAGTGGTAATTGTTTTTTTGCGATATTGAAACTATAACAGAGGTTAGATAATTTTAGGCGCGCTCTCTATTAATAATTATTGAGTATAGGATTTTTTTGTGATTCGCGAACGGGCTTTTTTTAACGAACCGCGAAGGCGCCAAGGACACGAAGGAAGAAAGGAGAAGAGAAGAGCAGAAGAAGAGAATAGAAATTATTCATAATTTGTGCGAAAATTGCTTTGTAAATTTTCCCAATGCCCAATGCCCAATGCCCAATGTTTAAAAAATGAATCTTCCGAAACAAGCACCTAATTGGTCGATCGCCCTAGTGTTAATTATCGGCGTTTTAGCCGTCTCAACTTCGTCAATCTTAATTCGTTTGGCTAACTTTTCAGCAGGGGCGGGCGGTTTGGGTTTCAGTCTGGTACTCGCGGCCTCTCGTCTGACTTTATCTGCTTTAATTCTGCTTCCGGCTTGGCGGAAAATTCAGTGGAACGCCCTGCAACCGGGAACTCGGCGCTATGCTGCTGCTGCGGGTTTGTGTCTTGCCCTGCATTTTGCCCTCTGGATTACCTCACTTTCTTATACTTCGATCGCCGCCTCGACTGCCCTCGTCACCACTAATCCTGTCTGGGTAGCGCTGTTATCGCGCTTCTGGTTCGGCGAAAAACTCAGCAAAATGTCGATCGCGGGCATTACTATAGCCCTGACAGGGGGAATCGCGATCGCCCTCGGAAGTGCGGGCGCAGCCGATGCTGGCAGCAGCCAACTGCTTGGCGATTTCCTGGCTCTGGCTGGTTCCTGGGCTGTCAGCTTGTATTTGCTGCTGGGCCGGGAAGCTCAGCGGCGGGGACTGGGAATTGGTGGCTATATCGCGATCGCCTATACTGTTGCTGCGATCGTTCTGCTGCCTCTCCCCTTCGCCTTCGGCACTTCTTATACTAATTACCCCGACATTGTATATTTTTATATTTTGTTAACAGCCGCTTTGCCTCAGTTAGTCGGCCACACCATTTTGAACTGGGCGGTAATGCAGATTTCCCCAACTCTGGTAACTCTTGCCATCTTGTTTGAACCGGTTGGGGCGAGTTGGTTGGGTTATTTGCTGTTTGGGGAAGTGCCCGCGCCGGCGGTACTCGCAGGTGCTGCGGTGCTGCTGTTGGGGGTAGCAACCGCTACCGTCGGAGCAAAAAAAATTACTGTCAACAGTTAAGAGTTAACCGTTTTCGACATTGCCACAACAGTTGCCGTGAGTCAGAATAAAACAAATTAGGGCTTAAAAACCCGAATTACTCATCAGTGAAATATCGATTCAAAACTATCAAAGGTCTGAGTAATGACTAATAATACTCGGCTGCCTTTAGGAGAATAAAATTATGCTGCCAGAACAACTACAGCGGATCATCGGCTACTTTATCGAAGAAACCACAGAACAGATCCAAATTATCGGGCAAGGCTTGCAATATCTGCAAAATACCGTGCCAGATCCCCAAAGAATACACCAGCTCATCCGAGCCTCGCACTCGATTAAAGGGGGAGCAGCTATGCTCGGATTTAGCAGCATTCAGCGCATTGCTCATCGGTTGGAGGATTATTTAAAGCTGCTTAGAGAATGTCCGATCGCCATTGATAGCAGGCTACAATCGCTCTTAACCGAAGTTTTTGATATTTTAGCAGCCCTCGTGTCAAAGGTTTCTAAGGGTTTTGGGCTCAACCACGAAGACGCAAACCAAATGCTCTCCCTCGCCGAACCAGTTTTTGACGAACTCGACGCTTACCTGAGAGTGCGAATTCCCACTCGCCTGACTGTGAGAGCTACTACGGACGAACATATTCACGTTTTCTCCGGTTACTGCACCTCCCTGAGCGAATTTTCCTCAGCTATTGCTTCGCGCGTCGGTTTGCTCGGAGGCACTATTACCCGCCACGATCAAGATAGCCAGGGCATACGCCTTTGTATTGACATTTACCTACCGCCTTACACCAGGATCGAAAACATCCGCCAAGCTGTCGAACTCTCCGGCGCTATTATCGGGAATGTTCAGACGCAGCGCGACTTTTCGCTGCTGGCGACTGCGGATTATCCGGTTTACCACAGTGCGATCGAACCTCCCGCAATTTGCATCGGATGCCGCTACTATTACGGCAGAAGCGATGGCGGCTACCTGCTCAACTGCACGATCCATCCCCGCGGCCCGGAAACCGAAGATTGTCGCGATCGGGAACCGGAATAAGCAGTAGAAAATCTGGACTCTGATCCCCGATTTGCAACCAGGGAAAACTTTCTTCTGAAACCTATATTCTCCCTGACATCTTTGACATTACCCCGACCAAATTATTTTTGAGTTCCTAGATAATTACATCCTTCTCTCCCAGATAACTAAATCCTTCTTCCTCTGGAGAGCTCCCCTAACAACTGATACTCCAACTCGAATTAATTGCATCATGCTTGCAGGATGAGCGATCGCCCAGACATTGATTGTCAGACAAGTGATTCCCATAACTAACAAGATGTATGTCGGAGGCATTACTACCCCGATCGCGAACCAGCTAAAAACGTGAAATATCATTGCTGTAGCCCAAAGGCTGGCGACAACCACAGACGCCCAAATTTGTATTCGAGGTCGGTTTAGTGCTGTCAAAATCACTGTCTGCAAAGTAGTCAGCAAGTTTGCCGGAACTAAAAAGGCACAGATAGCTATGCAGTAGGTACAAGAAAATTCAGTAACTGTATTGAAGTCGATCATCAGTCTAATTGTCGGGCCTGTTGGATATACTTAAAGAGCTTAGCGTGACTTGACTTTCAGATCTTGTCACCCTTACCTTAACTTAATATTTCAGTAAGTAGGCCGCTCTGGAGACGCATTTCTCTCCCGCTTTTCCAGCAGGCAAAATTTTACCACAAATATTAAAGTTTTGGGAAATTATTAAACATACTTGAAGAATGGCAAAAATTGCTGTGATAATTAACATCGGGAAGCGATAGTATAGAAGAGCCAAGTCGGTAAAATTTCTAGAAGGCTGAGGCTGGTCTAACAGCAACACATACTGCAGGCTGGTTTTCGACTAAATCATTTTTGGCTGAGTATCGGATGATTGATTCTCAGTGTCCGTCCCAGGATCGAGCCGTTATGCGATCGAACAATATGAGATTATTATAAAAAAGCCAATTTGCTCTCAAATTTCAAATCATTAGAACCCTCTCGAAATTATACAGCGGAAGGCAAAGCAAATGGATCAACAAATCACAATTACCGCACTCGAAGAAGTTGACTTGACAAACTGCGACAGAGAACCCATTCACCTATCCGGGCACATTCAGCCACACGGGGTGCTCCTTGTGGTACGAGAACCTGAACTACAAATAGTGCAAGCCAGCAAAAATACGCAAGATTTGTTAGGAATTGATGCAGAAAGTGCGATCGGTCAAGATTTAAGCTTATTTTTCGATAAAATTCAACTAGAAAAACTCAAGACCTGTTTGCGGAAGGAAAACTTAAAAACCGTCAATCCCATTAAACTCACTGTTGAAAAAGCAGGTAAATATTTAGAATTTGACTGCATTCTTCACCGAGAAGAAGAAGAAGTTTTGATGGTCGAGTTAGAATTAGCCACCAGCCCCGAAAATCTTTCGGTTTTTAGCTTTTATAATTCAGTGAGAGCGACTGTCAGCAAAATTCAAAGCGCCCCGAATCTCAAGGAATTATGTCAACTAACAGTAGAAGAAATCAGGAAAATATCGGGGTTTGATAGAGTTATGGTCTATCAATTTGACCCCGAAGGCAACGGCGCTGTGATCGCTGAAGCTAAAGCAGAAAAGCTGAGTCCTTTCTTAGGATTAAACTACCCCAGCTCAGATATTCCCAAACAAGCCAGAAAACTGTATTCGTTAAATTGGTTGAGGTTAATCCCAGATATTAATTATCAACCAGTCCCCCTTGTTTCAGGCAAGAATGCGGCTTCCATCCAGCCCCTAGACCTCAGTTTCACCGTGTTGAGAAGCGTTTCTCCCATTCACATAGAATACCTGCAGAATATGGGCGTTGCAGCTTCGATGTCAATTTCTTTAATCAAAGACCAAAAGCTGTGGGGATTGATTGCTTGCCATAACTATACACCAAAATACCTCAACTATGAATTGCGCGCCGCCTGCGAATTTATCGGGCAAGTAATGTCCTTAGAACTGCAATCAAAAGAAGGAAACGAAGACTACGACTACAAACTGCACTTAAAATCCATTCAAACTAAGATTTTTGAAGACATCTCCACGTCTGAAAACTTGTCACAAGTATTAGTTAAATGTCAGAATAATTTGCTAGAAGCAGTCAACGCCCAAGGAGCCGCAATAGTATTTGGAGACAATTGCTATCTAGTCGGGCAAACACCTCAGGGAGAAGCGCTCAAATACTTAACTCAGTGGGTGCAAAATAACCTAAAAAAAGAAATTTTTTATACTGACTCCCTGATCAAATGCTATCCAGAAGCTGAGGAATTTAAAGACACGGCCAGCGGGTGTTTGGCCATAGCAATATCGCCGACTCAGAAAATATACGTTTTGTGGTTTCGCCCGGAAGTAATTAAGACCGTAAATTGGGCGGGCAACCCTAACAAACCAGTAGAAACCGATGAAGATGGCAACCCTCGACTGTCTCCTAGGAAATCCTTCGAGCTGTGGAAAGAAAATGTGAGGTACAAATCGTTGCCTTGGAAACAATGCGAAATAGACGCTGCATTGGAACTGAAAAAAGCAATGATTAATATAGTGCTTTGCCAAGTCGAGAAACTAGAAAAATTAAATACAGCACTAGAAGCATCCGTCGCCAGAGAGCGCGAAAAAACTGCTAATTTAAAAACAGCGATGTCCGAGCTTAAGCGGGCGCAAACTCAATTGGTGCAAAGCGAAAGAATGTCAAGTTTGGGACAGTTGGTGGCGGCGGTAGCTTATGAAGTCACTAACCCGATTAACTTCATCTACGGAAATCTTAGCTATGCCAACGAATACAGTCAAAAAATGATCGATTTATTGCAGCTTTACGAGCAGCAATATCCGTCGCCTTCGCCAGAAATTCAAGCACAAATTGAAGCAGTAGAATTAGAGTTTATAGTTGAAGACTTACCGAAGTTGCTGGGCTCAATGAAAGTAGGAGCTAACCGCATCCGCGAGATAGTTCAGTCGCTGCGAAACTTCTCTAGAATTGACGAAGCAGAGATTAAACCAGTTGACATTCACGACGGATTGGACAGCGCTTTGCTGATTTTGAGCAACCGACTCAAACCGAAGCCCGATCGCCCAGCAATTCATCTTATCAAAGAATATGGCTCTTTGCCTTTGGTTGAGTGTTACGCAGTTCAAATCAACCAAGTATTTATGAATGTACTGACAAATGCAATTGATGCTCTCGAAGATGCCTTTGTCAACAATAATTTATCGTCGCACTGCGGCGGCGAAGAAGAGTCACTCAAGTGCGGACAAATTCGGATTGTGACTGAACTTTGTCCCGGAGAAAAAGCCGTAGCAGTTCGGATCAAAGACAACGGTTGGGGCATGGAACCAAAAGTTCGCCAGAAAATTTTTGAGCCGTTTTTTACCACAAAACAGGTGGGCAAAGGTGCGGGCATAGGTTTGGCGATTAGCCACGAAATTGCGGTAGAACAACACGGGGGCAAATTGACTTGCATTTCAGCCCCCGGAGAGGGAACCGAGTTGATTATTGAGATTCCCTTGAGCCAAACTCATCCCACACCCATTGTCAAGTGAAAAAAAGCCCGCGCTAGCGAAGCTATCCCGAAGGCGCGCGCCTTCGGTGAAGGGTAGCGAATCGCCCAAATTCAAAAATCGAAAATTCAATTAAAATACAAAAGTAGCTAAGTAGATTTGAGCCAATTCTGAGGAAGCGACTGTGACTGAAAAAAATACCGCCCAATGGGATGCCGGCCGGTTTCTCAAAACCTTGGCTTATTTCGGCGTCATTCCCTTCATTGGCAGCATTAGCTGGCTGCAACAACTCTTTGGAAGCAGCAGCAACAGTAAAAAAGACCAACCCAAACTGGTACTGGTAGCCGGTGCCACCGGTGGCGTCGGGAAGCGAGTTGTCAAGCGGCTGCAACAGCGGGGATATAGAGTGCGAGCCCTCGTCAGAGATACCAAAAGAGCAACAGAAATTCTCGGCCAAAATGTCGAATTAGTCGAAGGAGATATCACTCTCCCAGAAACCCTAACACCGCTAGTAACCGAGGGCATAGAAGCAGTTATCTGCTGCACCGGCACCAAAGTTCAACCAGTAGAAGGAGACACCCCAACCAGGGAAAAATACTATCAAGGCATCAAATTTTATATGCCGGAAGTTGTCGATGTGCCCGAAATTGTCGAATACAAAGGCCTCAATAATTTAGTGCAAGCTGTTCGCCGCCAGCTAATTCAAGCAGGCGAAAAAACAATTTTTGACTTCACAAAACCCAGCCAAGATTTAAAAGAAACTTGGGGTGCGCTCGACGACATCGTGATGGGTGGCACCAGCGAAAGTTCGATCCGGCTGACAGACAATACAGCTATATTCACAGGCAATGTTTCTACTGCCAACTCGGGCGGCTTTGCTTCGGTGCGTACCCGCAACTTCGATACTCCGCTCAATCTCGCAGGATTTAGCGGCCTCCAACTGCGTGTCAAAGGCGACGGCAAGCGCTACAAATTGATTGTTCGCAACGAAGCTAAATGGGATGGAATTGGCTATTGCTATTCGTTTGATACTGTTTACAATACCTGGATTACTATCACCGTTCCCTTTGATGAGTTAATCCCAGTATTCCGCGCGAAAAGTGTTAAGGATGGCTCTAAATTTGAGGCCAGCAGTATTTTTTCTTTTCAGTTAATGTTGAGCAAGTTTGAATATGACGGCGCGCTCAACCCGAAATTTACACCGGGTATTTTTCAACTGGAGTTAGAATCTATTAAAGCTGATGGGGGACAGACTTTGCCGCGATTTGTGATGGTGAGTTCGGCCGGAGTTACCCGCCCGGGCCGCCCTGGAATTAACTTGGAAGAAGAACCGCCTGCCGTCAGAATGAATGATATGTTGGGGGGGATTTTGACTTGGAAGTTGAAAGGGGAAGATTGTGTGCGATCGAGCCGCATACCTTATACTATTGTCAGACCCTGCGCTTTGACTGAAGAACCGGGAGGCAAAGCTTTAATATTTGAGCAAGGAGACAATATTAGGGGCAAAGTCAGTCGGGAAGATATTGCAGAATTGTGCGTGGAGGCTTTGGAACAACCTCAAGCTTGCAACGTTACTTTTGAGGTGAAAGAGGGGGAAAATGCCAGTTCTCCCGGAGACTGGCAGGCTTGGTTTTCGGGAGTTAAATAACATATCCCACTTCTTAATAAAATGAGGTAGGCTTGGTGATTGGTAATTGGTAATTGCTAATTGAGAAAAAGGCTCGCGCCTGTCAACATACCTCATTTATTTGAGAAATGGTATGTGACAATTAAGATTGAGTAAGATTAAATGAACCGCGAAGACGCAAAGGACGCGAAGGAATAGAAAGAAGAAGATGCTGTTCTTCCTTCGCGCTCTCGGCGTCTTCGCGGTTTAATCATTTCGATGTAACTGGATTTGGTATGATGAGTAAAACAATCACCAATAATTAATAACCAATAACTAATAACTAATTTATGTCTGTGACTTTTTCCCGACGCTCCTTGACCCCTTATTTGTTTTTGCTACCGGCTTTATTTATTTTGAGCTTGACTGTTTTATGGCCGGCGGTGCAAGCTTTTTATTTGAGTTTTACCAACTACGAATATGATTTAACTCAAATGCCGCAGTGGGTGGGGTTGAAGAATTTTAACAGGTTGTGGGGCGATCGCACATTTTGGCAAACTTTGACGAATACGCTGCTGTATCTCACCTGCGTTGTGCCTGTATTGGTTGTTATACCGTTGGGAATGGCAATTTTGTGCAACCAAAAACTTAAGGGGATGAACTGGTTTCGAGCAGCCTACTACACGCCGGCGGTGATTTCCATGGTTGTCGCCGGGATTGCTTGGAAGTGGCTGTTTGCTGAGACTGGACTGCTGAATCAGTTGGGGGAATTGTTGGGTTTCCCTCCTGTTTCTTGGCTGGCTAATCCGAAGTTAGCAATCTTTAGTGTCATGGCGGTTACTATCTGGAAAGGATTGGGCTATTACATGGTGATTTATTTAGCAGGGCTGCAAGCTATTCCGGCAGAACTTTATGAGGCGGCTGCTATTGATGGTTCTGAGGGTTTGGGAAAGCACTGGGATATTACTGTGCCGCTGATGAAGCCTTATTTAGTTTTAGTTGCGGTGATTTCGGCGATTTCTGCTACTAAGGTTTTTGAAGAAGTTTATATTATGACTCAGGGCGGGCCTCGCAATAGTTCTAAGACTGTTGTTTATTATCTTTACGAACGGGCTTTTAATGATTTGGAAATTGGCTATGCTTGTACGATCGGGCTGGTTTTGTTTTTGCTAATTTTGGGTTTGTCGATTTTGCAAGTTAGCCTTCAGGGTTTGACTCGCAATGATTAAGGTTTATGACTGATTAGGACTGACGCGCTCCGGGCATGATAAACTTTGTTTCTCGTTCTCATTCCTGTGATTACCAGGAGTTTGTTACATTCAGAAACCCGGTTTATTGGTCTAATTTCTACTAATTTTAGACTGGAATGTCGAAGTAATGCGATCGCTCACGGTTTTGGGCAGGTCTTATTGGCGAAATCACAGCTATAAATATAGGGTTTCTGCCAGTTCAGAGGAATTTCTAATAAATCCCTGCTTCCGGTCATTCCCTGTCCCAGAAAGAGCAGCACAGCGATCGAGCTCAAGATGACATGGATAGTGCGCCAGCGATTTGAGCGGTCTTTGTAAATGTCTTCAATGATGGCAAGAGAAAAAACCATAATTAGCGCAGCGGTGATGCCAATGTAGTAGTGAGACCAATACCATTCATTGGTTCGCCGATAAACGCCATCTTGAGTGCCAAGAATCACCAAACCAGTACCTGTTAGGGTGGCAAATAGGCCGCGCCATAAAGCGGGTGTCGCTCGATATAGCATGACCAAAGAGGCGATCGTTGCAACAAACATCAGCACAATGAAAATGACCTGAAACGAGTTTTTGCTCCAAACATCCTTGCTCCAAATATGCTCAAAAATCGGGTAGGCTAGACCCAACAACGTCACTCCTACCACCGAACCTGACAGAATTCGACCTGCTTTGACGTGTTCCGGGCCGACTACAGGTGGAATTTTGCTCTTGGTGTCGATCGCAATTTGCTTCCGACGCTGCATGGTTTGCCACCCCATATTGAGAACAATACCCACCATAGGAAAAACAATCGCTACAGCTAAAATAGGATGCAGCAAAGCCAGAAAATCTTTAAATTCCATAGATCACCTTTTTGTTGAAGAGGGTTGGCTTCATCAACCCGGTTTTTGCGATACATAATATCATACCCGGCGATCTAAGCACAGTAAGTTTGCAGTCAGGACTAATAGTGATTATTCACCCGCATATAGAGGGCTAAATTCCTGACTGCAACCACGCTTTATGAAGGGTAACTCACCGGAAATGTTGATAAATCAGAAGATATATAGCCATCCTAAATCATTTGTGAAATTCTTACTCCCTCCCCTTGATAAGGGGAGGGTTGGGGTGGGGTAAAAAATTTACGACTCATTTAAGATTGCTATAGCAGTTGTCTATTGGGTGAGGTACAGCTTTCTCAATTACCCAATTACGCAATTACAATTACCTTATTCTCAGGCAAATGAAAACTGCTCGCGGTAATGTCAGTGGCGGTTAGCGACTAATTCCCTGCATCACTTTGAGCCTCTATGTTACTCAGCCTTTCAGTATGGAATAACTTCTCGCGAGAATGAAAGCACATCTGCGCCGAACTCAAGGAAATGACTCATATCAGCTACAATTTGAAGACCTAACCTTGAACGGTTTAACCCGTGAAGTTTATCGAGGCAGTCAACTAATTGAACTCACTGCAAAAAAGTTTGATTGGCTAGATTTTATGCTGCGAAATCCCCGTCAACTTATTAGTCGCGACCGAATCTTAGAAAAAGTCTGGGGTTACGATTTTATGGGCGAGTCAAACATTATTGAAGTGTATATTCGTGCGTTACGGATTAAATTAGAAGCAAGTAACTCCAAACGCCTGCTGCCTAGTGTTGGGGGAGTTAGATACGTGTTGCGAGAGCAAAAGTGATGAGGGGCGGATTTACAAATACTTCGCAGATAAAGTATAGATACTGGTGAACCCGCTCCTATTATACTACCTATTCTTTTGTAAAAAATAGACCTAGAAATCCGGTCGTTCCTGATAATCTTCCGCAGAACTAGGGTCTAATTCCCAGCGACTTTCATCTCGATGTTCAAGCATATTTGTTGTGTTCAAAATAGCGCCATCGGGCATTTCTATGCCCGCAGCGGCTCCCAGTTCGTCAACAATATCCAGGTCGGGAGTAGGTGCGGTTCCGCCCACCGATTGCTCGCCAGTGGCACTTTCTTGTTCCGCAGCAGGATCGCCATCCTCACCGCCGATTTGGGAACTGCTGGAGGAGTAGTCCGAACTGCTGTCCTGCAGGGTTGTTATGTCGTCTTGGCTCACCCCCGGTTGATCGATGACGCCGGTACCGTAAGATTCGGTAATTTCTTGAGGCAATTCGCCTAAATTATCGCGTTCTGTTGTTGTTTTTGCGTTGCTTTTCTTTGGCTGTGCCACGATACTTGCTCCTGTTTGTTTTTGAACTCAATTAAATTAAAAATGTCCGAATTTGGCTTTAACTGAATTGTTTTTAGTAATTGCCGCTGGCTATAATTAAGTGGAATAATAATCCCTATTTAAGCTTTTAGCTTCTATCCCAGGAAATATATGGATTCGGCTCAGCTATTTCATTGGGAATACAAAAAGCGATCGCCCGTTTGAAAAGGGCGATCGCTTTTTAATTCGGAGGCTAATGCTATTCGGGAAAATCAGGGATTACCCATTTGGGGGGTTCCGTCCGTTTCCTTCTCACCGCTTCCTCTGCTATTTCTAGCATTTTATCCAGAGAAGTATTTTCAATAAAGTTAGACGTTGCTTCTGCGTATTCCCGCTTCGGGCACTTGTCGCCCAGAACGCAGCCATTGACGCAAGCTACAGCACAATCGACAGTGTTCTCCACCATAACTTTTTTCCTTTCACGGTTCCAACAACTAGCAGGCAGATGCTCTGGGTTAATTTGTCAAGAGACTGCCCTCTATGTTTATTTTACTTTACAAACTGGTTTCAAAGGTCGATCGCCAGCGCAAAACTGTTATAAAATCAAAGCAACCTACCTAATCTGCCGATCGTGAGTAATTTTCTGCGGCGCTTAAAACTTTTACCTTGGCGAGAAATGCTGCAAATTGCCGCTCTCGTCAACTGCATCGTGGTTGGATTGGAGCTATTTTTAGCCTGGGGTTTCACGCAATCGCGGGCAATCCGCAACGGGTTGACGCTTCTCTACGGTTCCTCCCTCGGGATATTGATACCTTTTGCAGCAGCAGTGGGAATGGGAGCTTTAGCAGTGTACTTTTTAGAGTATTGGCAACAACAATTTTTGCTCAACCGAATTAGTTTGTGGGTTTTAGTTTTGTGCCTGCTCTTGGGTTTGGTTTTAAAATCATTCCTACCCATACCTGCTTCTTTAGCAAGTTTATCAGAAACTGCACTAATAGGAATTATGGTGGGAGTTTTTTGGAAGGGCCGGCCTTATTGGCGATAGTCAGGCCATTTTAGATTTTAGATTTTAGATTGGCAATGACTGATGAAAATTCCAATTTCGAGCTTGTCTACAGTTGCATTTTTTTGTGAATATAGTATCATTAGTCATTGGTCATTGGTTATTAGTCTATATGTAGGGTGCGCTAAGCGCACCTTACCGCTTCAAGCAAGAAATTCCTTCTTCCTTCTTTCTTCCATCCGTTAAATCCGTTACAGAAGGCGTTGCCGAACTTCCTTCTTCTTATGGCAGCCAAAAATCTGGAATGAATGTTTTAGTCAAACTGCGAGTAAACTGATTAATCTTTCTCCCGATTTGAATGTGCGGTTCGTCAGCTTCCACGGGAATAATTGCCGCTTTGTTTCCGATTCCGAAACGCGAAATTACCAAATTTGCCGCCTCCAAACCAGTAACATAAGCCTTTTCCTGCGACCAAGAACCGTGACGGGTCACAACCCAATCGCCGCTCATCAATACATTATCGTAACTTGTTACCGCAGGCAACAAATACTGATAGCTACCAGGGGCAAAATGCGTTACCGCCCGCGACAGCCGAATCGCGCTGCTGTCAATTACTTTTGCCCCCCGAAAAGCCGGAATGCAAGTCGCTAAATCCCGCTGAACTAAGCTAACAATTTCCTCATCTTTGAGGGGAATTAATTGATTTGCGTGATAAAAGTCAGCTTCTACAACTGTTCCAGGTTCTGAGCGGAATTCGTCGTGCAAAGCATTCAAATCAAAAAACGTCCAACCCGTAGTTGAACTAAACCCAAAACAGGCATTAGAAGGCAGCGGGATGTCAATTTTCCTGTCAAACCAGAGGCGAACAGCTAACACGTCAACTGCACCCAGATTCATCGCGTCCCGAAACTCTTGGCGGCTTTGCAAAGCGGGGCTGCTGCTGATAATTTTTTGCATTCCCGTGACCCCAACTGCAAAAATAACCGCATCTGCATCGAAGGTTTCTTCGCCGCAAACAACGCCTGTTGCTCGGTTGTTCCTGTCAACTCTTAAATCACTAACTCGCTGCTTTGTCAATACTTTTGCGCCGAGTTTTTCCAGGCGTTCGACCCAGGGACGAAAGATTTTTTCTCCGACTGTCCCGCGACACCAAACTACATCAAAATCCGGTTGGTGTGCTAATATGAAATAATAGAGCATTCCCAAAGCGGCGGCAGCAGAACACTGTTCTCCTGGTGCAAATAAACCTACTAATAACATCGGTTCAAAAGCATCGCGGTACAGCCTTGCAGAAACACCAAACTGTTTGAATAGTTCGCGGGCTGTGACGCGATCGTACCTGCGCCACGCTTCGTCGGAATTGTCGAAATCTAGGACGGCGTAGAGTAAGGGCAAGGCTGAAAGCCGATCGACTAATGGCACCCTTTTAAATTTGGTATAAAGAAATGTTCCTAACGGTGTGGGAAGCCACGGTTCGTCCTGAAAAATCGGCGATTCTACTTCCAATCCGGCAGGTGAATACTGACAAGAACGAGTCCAAGGCGTGAAGGGAGCGAGTCCTAATTCCTTGACTAAGGAAAAGATATTTTTGTAGGGATACCAGAAGCCATGAATGCCTGCTTCTACGGAACGCCCACCGGCGGTTTTCCACCCCGCAACTAAGCCACCCGGATAAGGGCCTGCTTCTAACAAAGTTACGTCATAGCCTTGCTGGGCTAGGTGATAGGTAGCGCCTAAACCGGCCCATCCTGCACCGACGACGACTATTTTTGGGGTTGACGATTCTGCTGACATTGCGTACCTCTTGATAATTTATTAATGATGACATAATTCATAAAACCCGGATTTGATATAAAATGTGTTGAATTATGTGCTAAATTTCGCTTGAGTGAATAATGAGTGTCAAAAACCGCCAGCAGACTAACCTGTTCCTGCTCTTATTTCCCGCTACCGCATGGCTGATGGTTTTCTTCATTTTGCCAGTGCTAATTGTACTTTTGTACAGTTTCTTAGAACGCGGTACTTACGGCGGTGTTACTTGGGTATTTACTCTCAGCAACTACCAGCGTTTGTTCAGCGGACTTTTCTTAGGAGTAATTGGGCGATCGCTCTGGCTGGCTTTTCTGACAACAGTAGCTTGCTTGTTAGCTGGCTATCCCCTCGCATTCTTCATCGCCACCCGTTCTCCCCGCTGGCGAAATGCTTTGCTTTTGTTGGTAATTATTCCATTTTGGACTAATTTTTTAGTGAGAACCTACGCCTGGATCATACTCCTACGTAGCGAAGGAGTAGTTAACACAGCCTTGCAAAGCCTGCTAATTATTAGCGAACCGTTAAACTTGCTTTTTACGCCTTTCGCTGTGGCGATCGGTCTTATTTACGGCTATTTACCTTTCATGGTTCTGCCTTTATATTCTAGCATAGAGCGCTTCAACTTTTCATTGGTTGAAGCCGCTCACGATTTAGGGGCCAATGACCTTCGTACTTTTTGGCGCGTATTTTTACCATTAACAAGTCGCGGCATTGTTGCAGGCTCTATTTTAGTTTTTGTTCCCGCCGTCGGCGCTTTCATTACACCGGATATATTAGGGGGGTCTAAAACAGTTATGGTGGGAAATTTGATTCAAAATCAGTTTATGAAAGCCCGCGATTGGCCTTTTGGGTCGGCGCTTTCTATGCTGCTAACTGTAATCATATTGATTCCGGTTTTAATTTACTTCCGCGTGTCTGATGAAACTCAATAAGGTAAGGTATACACGAATCGTTGCACCCTGCGTTTAGGTTAAGATGCGCTAATGATTAATGACTACTGACTAATGACTAAAACAAAACTAGATTTACTCGTGCGGGCGATCGGCAAAAAGTGGCTTTGGGTACAAGCTGTACTAGCATTAGCCTTTCTTTACTTGCCAATTCTCATCTTAATTATTTACTCCTTTAACGCCTCCAGATTCAATGCCGTTTGGCGCGGCTTTACCCTCGATTGGTACCGCAGTTTGTTTAGCAATGCAGGCGCGACGATTGCTACGAGTAGCAGCGCCGGAATCTGGACAGCACTCAACAACAGCTTGCTAATTGCAGCTATTTCGACTGTGTTAGCAACCGTTTTTGGTACAACGATCGCGCTAGCGCTGGAACGCTTTCATTTCCCGGGGCGCAAAGCAGTAGAAGCTTTACTGTTTTTGCCGATTATTATGCCCGAAATTACGATCGGCATTTCGCTGCTAGTTTTCTTTACCCTAGTATTTCGGATCGTAGAAAATCTCACGGGAATTCGCCTCAATCTTGGCTTACCTACCGTAATTATCGGTCACGTTGTCTTTAATATTTCCTTTGTGACTATTACTGTCAGGGCGCGTTTGGCGGAACTAGATCCGATATTAGAACAAGCCGCTTTTGACTTGGGCGCTAACGAATGGCGGACTTTTTGGCGCATCACTCTCCCCCTAATTTGGCCCGCTATTTTCAGCGCGGCACTGCTGGCTTTTACTCTGTCGCTGGACGATTTTGTCGTGACATTCTTTACCACCGGCGTCGGTTCAGTGACGCTGCCGCTATTTGTTTACGGCATGATAAAATTTGCAGTGACGCCCGCGATTAATGCCATTTCAACTTTGATGTTGTTCGCTTCCTTATTGCTGGTTTTATCATCGTTAAAGGTTCAGAAAACTTAAAAACTTTACTTTTCTGTGTCATAATTATTTTCGTCTGCAACTAACACAACCTATGAAACGCCTGCTGACTTTCCTACTTTTGTTTGTGATGAGTGCAACGGTGGCTTTCGGCTGTAGCCCCACAGGTGGCAACCAGCAGCAAGTGCTCAGCATTTACAATTATGCAAGTTATATCGCCCCAGAAGCGATCGCCCAATTCGAGAAAGAGAACAATGTTAAAGTTCAATACGACACTTTCGAGAACAGCGACGCACTCTATGCCAAACTCAAACAGGGAAACCCGGGTTACGACTTAATATTTCCCGCCGATTACATGGTGAAAATCATGATCGCAGAAAATATAATTGAGCCTCTGAATTTAAACAATATTCCCAACCAAAAAAACCTAGAACCTAAGTTTATCAATCAAGCTTTTGACCCGGGGAATAAATATTCCCTGCCCTACCAGTGGGGAACGATGGGAATTGGCTACAACGTGAAAACAACCAAGGGCGATATCAACAGTTGGGCGGCGATGTTCGACCCGAAATATACCGGAAAAGTGGCGTGGCAAGATGATGCCAGATACACATTTGCAGGAGTTTTAATGTATTTAGGATTTGATCCAAATACAACCAATCCCGAAGAGATTAACAAAGCCCGCGATTTGCTGATTAAAAGTAAAAATATCATTGCAGCTTTTGTCCCCGACACGGGACAAAATATGCTAGATCAAGGAGAAGTAAGTCTGACAATGGAATGGAGTGGCGATGTTTTCCAAGTTATGAAAGAAAATCCCAATCTCCGCTACGCTATTCCCAAAGAAGGAACAATCATTTTTTCTGACAACATGGCAATTCCCAAAGGTGCGCCCCAGAAAGAGTTAGCGGAGAAATTTATTAACTTTATTTTGCAGCCCGAAGTAGGCGCTAAAGTGTCTAATTTTACCCACTTCGGATCGCCCAACAAAGCAGCAATCGATCAAGGTTTAATCGACCCGAACGATTTGAAAAACCCTCAAATTTACCCGCCTGCTGAGGTGTTTGGCAAAATGAAATTATTGCAGGATGTCGGGAAAGCAACTGCATTGTACGATCGAGCTTGGACGGAAGTTAAAGCAGGGGCCGGAAAGTAGATATAAAACAGGTTTCTGCCGGGGCTGGTTTACTTTAATTTTTAGCTTGTTTTGGAGTTGCACCATTCTCAAGAACAGGCAAGATGCCTGTTCCACAAAGAATAAATTTCTTGTGGAACGGGCATCTTGCCCGTTCCTAAACAAGTAATTGAGAATGGTGCAAGATATCAGTTTAACCGGACTCGAACTCAGATTTTATCAATCATACATACTAACACAATGCACGCTGTCGAAGTTTTAGACGTTTCCAAAGTATTTAAAAGTGTCCGCAGTCAAGATTTCTTAGCTGTAGACAACCTCAACCTGCAAATTTACGATCGAGAATTCTTTTCTTTACTCGGCCCTTCCGGCTGCGGCAAAACTACAACTTTGCGAATGATAGCGGGTTTTGAAATTCCCACAGCGGGCGAAATTTACATTCACGGTCAACCGATGCAAAATCGCCCGCCATTTCACCGCCCTGTGAATACGGTATTTCAAAATTATGCTTTATTTCCGCACATGACAGTAGCACAAAATGCCGCTTTTGGGTTGGAAATGGAGAATTTGCCTCAGAAAACAATTCGCGATCGCGTTGCTGAAGCCTTAGCATTAGTACAGTTAACCGATGTAGAAAAACGCTATCCCCGCCAACTGTCAGGGGGACAGCAGCAGCGAGTAGCGCTAGCAAGAGCATTAGTCAAACAGCCGTCTGTTTTGCTGTTGGATGAACCCCTAGGAGCGCTGGATTTAAAATTGCGTAAAGAGATGCAATTAGAATTAAAAAAAATGCAGCGCAAATTGGGAATTACGTTTATTTATGTAACTCACGACCAAGAAGAAGCGCTAACTATGTCGGACAGAATTGCAGTTATGGATGGAGGAAAACTGCAACAAGTCGGGACGCCTGTTGATATTTATGAATATCCTAAAACGCGGTTTGTTGCTGATTTTATTGGCGACAGCAATTTTTTAAGCGGGCAAGTAGTAGAAAAGCAAAACGGTCAAATAATAGTGTTGGTTGACCAGCAGTTACCCGTGTTAGTTGCGACAGCAGAAGATATGCCCGCTGGTAAAGTTGTTACCCTAGTGTTGCGGCCAGAAAAAGCTGCTATTTACCCGGCTAATTATGATGTTGAAAATAGCTGGCCGGGAATAGTAGAAGAGGCTATTTATATTGGCACTGACACTCGCTATACGGTGCGGTTGACTGCTAAAAGTTCGATCGCCCTTCGCCGACAAAACTTGCACAGAGATGACTTGCAGCGACACAAAGTCGGCGACAGCGTTCGAGTTGCCGTGCCGCCGGAAAGTATCTGCATTTTATGAAAAATTCTGCTTAATTCAATCTCTTTTACTCCCGTGATTGCGAAGGAGGTTCCGCTTCTTCGGGCGGCGGAATCTCCGAAGGAGTCGATTCCGGCGACGGCGAAGAAGTTTCCGCTTCGGGTGGCGGAATTTCCGCAGGAGTCGATTCGGGCGACGGCGAGAGACTCTCGGCCCCGGGCGAGGGAATTTCCGCAGGGCTCGATTCGGGCGACGGCGAGGCACTCTCCGCCCCGGGCGAGGGACTCTCCGAAGGACTCGGGGCGGGAGTTTCCGGCGGTGGCGGAAGTTGTTCGGGCTCTGGCTGCGGGCTTTGGAGGCTTTGCACCCACAAACCTAAACCGCCGCCGGCTAATATCAGCCCCAACAGCCCCAGTAGGGGCAGCGGAAGCTTGGATCGCCGTTTTTGAACGGGTTCCGGGGCGGGGGAAGTGTCGGGGTACAACAACTGTTTGGACGATTCAGAAAGCTGAGATTCAGGAATCCTCCCGGACTTCTGGAGGGATCGCGGCAGGGACGGCGGCAGCGACACCGAGCCTGACACTGGCGCTGACACTGGCGCTGACGCCACCGCCGGATCAAACAGTACCAATCTCTCCGGCGACATCCGACAGTGAGTCGCCACCACGGAGGTGTTGTCATAACCGTTTTTCTCGTTGGCGAGACGAATCCAAGACTGAACCGCGGCTTCCAAAGACATTTTGCCTTCGAGCACCTCTGGGCCGTAATTCTCCCAAGAGCGCTCTACCCAGTCGTTGTCGCTCAAACCGTCGGAACACAGCAGCAGTAAGCCTTCCTCTTCGACAATAAATCGCTGAATCGTCGGGCGCAGGAAATCGGCGTCCCGCGTGCCCAAAGCTTGAGTCAGGGCTCCTGCATCGGCTCGCAGTTGAGTTTCCCAGTACAAACAGTGTCCTAGCTGGACTTCCCTTGAGGCTACGTCGTCGTCCACAGTCAGCCGGTGACAGTAATTTTTGCCAATCCAATAAGCCCGGCTGTCTCCAACATTGACTAAATAAAGTTCGTGACTGTTATTCGAGGGCAAATCCTCGGAAATTTTCACTTTTTGAGGCAACTGGAGGGCCATCACCAAAGTTGTCCCCATCCGCTGTCGCAACTCTTTTCCCTGCTCGTTATTTTGAGCGGAAATCACATTATTCACAACTCTCACTATTTCTTCGAGTTGCTTGATGACCATTGCTGGCGTCATCAACTCTTCTTGTTCAGCAATTTCTGCGAGCAAATTTTGGATTAAAGCTTTCAGGGACTGCACGGCTAATTGACTGGCAACTTCTCCTCCTTCGTGGCCTCCAACCCCGTCGCAAACCATTGTCAAGTAAGGAATTAGTTTGTCGTTCCCTGAAGTTTTGCTAGATTGAAAATCAGTAGCAACCGGATAGCAACTGTCTTCATTTTGGGAGCGCTGCGGCCCTGTATCAGTCATGCCGACTACTTCTAAGTGCAGAGGCAATTTAGCGGCTTGTTCTAATAGTAAATCGTTTAGTTCCAGGCCGATCGCCTCGAAATTCATGCTGCTGCGGCGCATAAACTGACAAATCTCTCCGAGTTTCGCCTGCACCTCGGGTTGCGCTGATTCCACCAAACCTGACCACACATCTCCCAAATCCCGCAGCGTCGGTACAAAATTGCCCCGGTGCAGTTCCAGCAGGCGTACCCGCCAACCTTCCACCCGCAAATTTTCCGGTACCAGCAAACTCGAAGCGACTCCCTGTTCCGACAGCGGCGCCCACAGTTGGAGCATTTGCCACAGCCAGTAAACTTGGCGCGCGGCGCTTGTCCCCGACCAAGATTCTAAAATAGAAGGATACAGGCGACCGAAATTATTGATGGGCACATTTTCCAACAACAGCACCTCTTCCGCTTCCGGTGCTTCCCCCAGGGAACAAAAACCGTATACTTCCGGCGTATGCAGCCGTTGGGGATACAAATGCAGGTAAGGCATAATGCTATCCGGCAGTTGTTCCGGGACGCTGGGAGGCAGAACTGGACGGCTGTCGAGCCAGATTTGGGGTGCAATGACAAAGTATCGATCGGCTATTACCTTACCCGTCGGCACTTCCTCGGCTGCTTGCCCCACCACCCACACATAGCGATAAATTAAATCCGTTTCGCACGCTGCACAGTGCTGGCGCCCAAAGGTATTACGGGGATCTGGACAGCTAAGATTCGGGCAATAAATGGGTTCGGAGAAACTGCTGATCATATCGAAATAGTTTGTGTAATAAAAACATTCTGAAGATATATGATTCGCAAGCCCAAATTCATGAGCTTGAGAATAAACTGATTTTAGCCCCTATCAATTTCTTAACTGCCTTTGGGCCCGTAGAAATTGTAGTTTCTGCCAGTCTGCACCGGCTTAAATTGTAATTTAAGTTACTAAACTCAGACTTGGAGTACGATGGAAGCCTCAACCTGGTACCGCTGCGCGAAAAATCGCTATGAGGGCCAGCAAGTCGCAAACCCTTGCACAGTCAGTTGTTTGCATTTCTTAAATCTTAAATTTCCAATCTAAGATCTAAATAGTATCACCTATTCTTTTTATGATCTGGACTCCGACGCTCCTTTGGCTGCTAGCTGGGTCTTTGCTGTGTTTGGCAGAGCTATTTCTCCCGACTGCTTTTGTCGCTTTTCTGATGGGACTGAGCGCCTTCGCCGTAGCTGGATGCTCTCTAGTTCTACCTTACGTTAATTTACAAATATTCCTGTGGATGGTATTTTCGACAGTTTTTGTGCTGCTGTCTCGGCGGTTGATACCACAAGGCAACGCAAGGGCGATCGCAGATTCTCACGAAGCAAAAACTTTAACAGAAATTCCCCCCGGAGAAGCCGGCCGAGTCATTTATGAGGGGAATTCTTGGCAAGCTCGCTGCGAAGACACGAAGGCCACTATCCCCCCCAACCAAAACGTAATTGTCGTCGGACGGAAAGGCACTACTCTGATAGTTTTGCCAGAAAATCTCTTGCATTCTTAAACAAAATGCGTAATTAATCACAGCCAATTAGTAGTTAGTCATTAGTCAACATTTAACAGTCAACAGTCAACAGTCAACACTCTATATTTATAGGAGGCGACCGTGGAACAATTTTTTTTACTTGTATTTTTAGCGCTCGGCGGCTCAGCCCTCGCAGGTTCAGTCAAGATTATCAATCAGGGAAATGAAGCGCTGGTGGAAACTTTAGGTAAATACAGCGGCAAGAAACTGGAACCCGGTTTGAATTTTGTCACGCCGTTTTTCGATCGCGTCGTGTACGAGCAAACAATTCGCGAAAAAGTCTTAGATATTCCTCCGCAAGCTTGTATCACCCGGGATAACGTTTCCTTCACGGTTGATGCTGTGGTTTACTGGCGCATTGTAGACTTGGAAAAAGCTTGTTACAAAGTAGAAAATCTCCAGTCAGCAATGGTAAATATGGTGCTGACTCAAATTCGCGCCGAAATGGGTCAACTGGATCTCGAACAAACCTTTACTGCTCGTTCTCAAATTAATGAAATCTTGCTCAGAGATTTAGATATTGTTACCGATCCTTGGGGAGTGAAAGTAACGCGGGTAGAATTGCGCGATATTATCCCTTCTAAAACTGTACAGGAATCGATGGAATTGCAGATGGCAGCCGATCGACGCAAGCGGGCGGCAATTCTGACATCAGAGGGCGAACGCGAGTCAGCAGTTAACAGCGCCAAAGGTAAAGCAGAAGCGCAAGTTCTGGATGCAGAAGCGCGCCAAAAAGCGACTATTTTGGAGGCGGAAGCTCAACAAAAGGCGATCGTCCTGAAAGCTCAAGCAGAACGCCAAAGTCAGGTTTTGAAAGCTCAAGCTACTTCTGAGGCCTTGCAAATCATCAGCAAAACTCTGCAAAATGACCCCACGGCCCGGGAAGCTTTACAATTTTTGTTAGCTCAAAACTATCTAGATATGGGTCTAAAAATTGGCACCAGCGACAGCAGCAAGGTGATGTTTATGGACCCGCGCAGCATTCCGGCGACGCTCGAAGGAATGCGCTCGATAGTGGGGGAAGGTAATAATAATGAGGCGAAAAAGTAGTCTTAGCTAGAATGGGCGATTGAAAGAGACTGGTAACTCTGTATGAGGGATGAAATTGCTCCTACAGAGTTACCATAAATAACAAAAATGATTGTGCAATCACGCAGCACATTGTTAAATAATCGGCGTTGCTGAATTAAGATATGATTGATTCTGATAACAATTCACAAAAAACAATTCAACACAAGTCATCTTCTAGGGAATGTCCTGAATGTAAGTCAACTCATATCAATAAAAATGGGCGAAAAAAAGGTAAGCAGAACTACCTGTGTGTTAACTGTGGGAGACAATTTATAGACTGCTATCAACCTCACAGAGGTTATCCTCAAGAAGTTAAAGACGAATGCCTAAAAATGTATGTTAATGGCATGGGGTTAAGGGAGATTGAAAGAGTCAAAGGTGTACATCATACGACAATTATGAATTGGATCAAACAACTAGGATAACTCCTGGCCAATTTTCATGAGGTACAGACAATTACCGAAATTGGATAATTAGAAACATTCGTCGGCTCACAAAAAACAAAGTTTGGCTTTAGACAGCGGTATATCAGTTAAAAACAAGTATGTGAGGATGGGTACTAGGAGAGCATAGTAACAAAACATTTAAACCTTTATGGGACGTAGTTAGTAAAGGTAAATGCTATTTTTATGTGACGGATAACCCGAAAGTTTACCCGATGTTTATTCCCGATGGAAACCCGATTAATCCGAGGTTGGGTTTGACTCACGCCCAGAGCACCATTCTCCTTTAACAAGCTTTCGGGCCTGTTCCACAAAGAATGAATTTCTTGTGGGTGGGATCTTAGAGCCAGCCCATAAAAGCCTTATTGAGAATGATGCAAAATCTCAGATTTCACCCTTTTTAAATTGGCTAACTCTATCTTGAAATCGCCTGGTATCTATTTAAACATCGATATTCAGGCAACTTCTCTTCGCCGTCAACCTAATAACTCGACACAGTTAAAACGATCGCCTCCCTATCTCCCAACACCAAACCATACTCCAAACCCTCAACAACCGCTTGATAAGAAGCATCCAAAATATTACCAGAAACCCCCACAGTCGTCCAGCGGTCTTGACCGTTACTAAACTCAACCAACACGCGAGTTTTAGCCGAAGTTCCCGCACCGGAGTCCAGAATCCGCACCTTGTAATCTGTCAGGTAAAAATGGGCGATCGCCGGATAAAAATTCACCAAAGCTTTCCGCAAAGCCGCATCCAAAGCCGAAACCGGGCCGTTTCCTTCGGCAGCTTCCAAAATATTTGTACCGTTTACTGACAATTTGACCGTGGCCAAAGCCGTACAATCTTCGCCAACCTTATCGCAGTGGACTTGAAATCCCTTAATTTCAAACCACGGCGGCCGTTGTTCCAAGGCTTCCCGCATTAACAATTCAAAAGACGCCTCAGCACCCTCAAATTGATATCCCTGACTTTCCAAATCTTTCAATTTTTCTAGAATTTGGCGGCAAGCAGGATTTTTGCGATCGAGATCCATTCCAAAAGTGCGCGCTTTTGCCAAAACATTGCTCAAACCCGCTTGATCCGAAATCACAATTCGCCGCCTGTTGCCAATTTTTTCCGGTTCCAAATGTTCGTAAGTTAACGGATTTTTCTCAACAGCCGATACGTGGATTCCGCCCTTGTGAGCAAAAGCCGAAAGACCCACAAAAGGAGCATGATCATCGGGAGCAAGATTGACAATTTCGCTGATCGATCGACTTACTTGAGTTAATTTAACTAATTGCTCGTCTTCAATGCAATTATGACCCAACTTTAGCTGAAAATTAGGAATTAAGGAACATAAATCGGCATTGCCGCAGCGTTCGCCGTAACCGTTAATAGTTCCCTGTACCATCGTCACCCCTTCCTGCACAGCAGCCAAAGCATTAGCAACTGCAACTCCCGAGTCGTTGTGAGTATGAATTCCTAACTGCACAGGTACTTCGCGATTGGTTCCTAAAGCTGCTAAAACATCGCGAACAACCTGACTGACTTCGTGAGGTAAAGTACCCCCGTTAGTATCGCAAAGCACCAGCCATTCTGCACCGGCATCCGCCGCCGCTTCTAAAGTTTTAATAGCATAATCTCGATTGTGCTTGTAGCCGTCAAACCAGTGTTCGGCATCGTAAATAACGCGCCTTCCCTGACTCCGCAAATATTCAATTGTATCTCGAATCATCGCCAGATTTTCTTCTAGCGTCGTCTTCAAACTTTCAATAACGTGCAAATCCCACGACTTGCCAAACAGCGTCACCCAGCGAGTACCGGCGGACAAAATAGCCTGCAACATTTCATCATTAGCTGCTGTAGTTCCCGGCCGCCTAGTCGAACAAAAAGCTACCACTTCTGCTTGAGTTAGGGGCTGTTCTTTGAGACGCCAAAAAAATTGTACGTCTTTAGGATTCGCCCCCGGCCAGCCGCCTTCAATAAAGGGAATTCCTAAACTGTCTAACTGCCGAGCAATTCGCAGTTTGTCTTCGAGAGATAAGGAGAGTCCCTCACACTGAGCACCGTCTCGCAGCGTGGTATCGTAGATCCAGAGCCGATTTGTCATGGGAAATTGCGATCGAGAAATTGGTAATATATCACTTACCATATTAGATGAATTTATTTGAATTTAATGCGATAATATATAGGAAAATTAACATAAATCTAACTGGGGTAAATTGCTGTGGTCAAGGTACAAGCGCAAGGAAAAACATTTGAGTGCGATCGCGGAGCGAATCTCCGTGAAGTTTTGCTCAAAAACGGCATCGATCTCTACAACGGCAACGCCAAAGTCATCAACTGCCACGGCTTCGGCACTTGCGGCACCTGCGCCGTCACCGTCGAGGGCGAAGTTTCCGAGTCCCAGTGGCGCGAAAAAGCCCGCCTTTCGGTTCCTCCCCATTCTTCCGCCTCCAATCGCCGTTTGTCCTGCCAAACCAAGGTTTTAGGCGATATTAAGGTGACAAAATATGAGGGTTTCTGGGGTCAAGGTTCTGAAACTGTCTGGAAACCCCAAGCATAGATTTTTTGTTAAGGAAGGCAGATAGGACGATCGCCTTGCCAGATAATCTGTAAGACTTGTGCAAGAATTCTAACTGTAAGGTGCAGACGGGGCACCTTACCATAAAGAAACCCGAGAGGTCAAAAAAGCCAGAAAGTCCATATAAAAGTTAATGAATTCATCTAAAGATATTCTGATTATTGGCGGCGGAATAATTGGCCTTTCGCTAGCAGTAGAACTGAAATTGCGAGGGGCATCTGTCGCAGTTCTTACCGCCGATTCTAAACAACCGACGGCCCGGGCTGCTGCTGGAATGCTTGCCCCGCAAGCCGAACGAATTCCCCCCAGTCCGATGCTGGATTTGTGCTTGCAAAGCCGCGCACTGTATCCCGCCTGGGTGGAACAGCTAGAGAATATTACCGGATTGAAAACGGGGTATTGGCGTTCGGGAATTCTCGCGCCAGTGTGTCAAAATGAGCCTCAAGAAAAGCCACTTTTGTCAACCCTTAACTCTCAATGGTTGGACAGAGATACTGTTCGCCAGCACCAGTTTGGATTAGGTCAAGAAGTAATTGGCGGTTGGTGGTATCCTGACGACGCTCAAGTAGACAACCGCGCTTTATTTCGGACGCTTCAGGCCGCAACTAAAGAATTGCAGATTGAGATTATTCAAGGCAATGCCGGGGAAATTATTCGGCAGGGAAACCGAGTTGTTGGCATTGAAACAACAGCAGGAAAATTCCAAGCAGACCGTTATGTTTTGGCGGCGGGTCCTTGGTCTGAGAAATTATTAGATATTTCTGTTTTTCCCAGAAAGGGACAAATGCTGTCAGTATGTGTACCAGAAGATTGTGGAGTTATCCAGCCCCTGCAAACTGTTCTATTCGGGACTGGCATTTATATTGTGCCGCGTCAAGATGGCAGAATTATTATTGGCGCAACTAGCGAAAATGTCGATTTCACGCCGGGAAATACGCCTGCGGGAATGCAAAGTTTGCTAGCAGGAGCGATTAAGTTATATCCCGAATTACAAAACTATCCAATTTTGGAGTTTTGGTGGGGATTTAGGCCGGCTACTCCTGATGAATGGCCGATTTTAGGTGCTAGTGCTTGGGAGAATTTGACATGGGCTACGGGGCATTACCGCAATGGCATTTTGTTGGCTCCGGTGACGGCTAAATTGTTGGCTGATTTGATGTGGGAGCAAAAGTTAGATCCGTTATTGGCTGCTTTTCATTATTCGAGGTTTCCTGAATCTTGGAAGTTGGAAAATGCTAAATAGTGAGATTTTTTGCTTTTTTTAAGACGAGGCAGAGCCGGGTAACGAAAAACGAAACTCAACCAAAAAGATATTTTTTGCTATAATCTAATCAGCACAATACGGTTTTGTAAGTTATGACTTTCAGTGATGTGGTCGAGACGATCAAGAATCTTTCTACTGACGAGAAGCAAGAGCTTCAACTGTTGTTGAAGCAATATCTCCGGGAAGAACGTCGCGAAGAGATGTATCAAAACTTTAAGTCAGCGCAAATTGAAGAACAAAAAGGTGAACTGAAATTTTTCGCTAACATCAATGAACTCAGAGTAATGATAGAGGAATAATCGTGGAAGTCAGTTTCAGTTCTTCATTCAAGCGTGCTTTCAACAAGCGGATCAAAGGCGATGCTGATTTGGAGGCGAGGTTTTGGCAAAAGCTGGAACAGTTCATCAGAGAGCCGTTTGAACCAAGCTTAAAAACTCATAAATTGTCCGGTAGGCTCAAGGAGTTTTGGAGTTTTAGCGTAGATTACGACGAAAGGGTACTTTTCTACTTTACAGAAGACGGAAAAGCTGTGTTTGTAGATTTGGGAAGTCATGATGAAGTATATTAATCGACACAACACTTGCTACAGTAATCTGTCTCTGTAGGGCGCACACTACACACCTTACCGCTGTAAGTAGCGCGCCAAACCATTTTTTGGTAAGTCTTGAATTAGTTCGCATCCTGTTTTTTGGGTTGGTTTAATTCCCTGCATTTAGCGGCAGCCAAATCGTAAGCATTTTGGTAATCGCTACCGCCTAACATCAAATCGCCGTAATATTCATAAGGTTGATTGCCATAAATCGGCAGCGGGTCGTCTTCAGGATAATCTTCTTTTGATTCTTCGAGGATTGCTTTGAGTTTCTTGACGCTGAAGCGCTGGACTGGGAAGTAATGAATGTCTTGAGCGATGAAACCGAGATGGGGAAAGGTTGGGTCAACAATTCGCTCGTCGAGTTCAATCCAGCTATATTCAATGGGTTTATATGGCACTCCCGGCACGGCTAAAAAGCCTTGAACATAAATCGCGCCCTCGGTGGCTAACGCTGCTTTACAGGCGTTGTCAAAGCAGTTTTTACGGTTGCTTTTGATGCGAGCGGCCATTTCAATAGAAAGCGTCTCATCTAATAGTTCGGTCATAACCCATTTCTAGTCGCGTGTGCGATTAGATTGTAGCAAATCAGAGCTATCTCCGAACACAAAAAACGCAGGCAATTGCGATCGCTCCTCAAATTCTATTTTCAAGGAATTGAGCCAAAATCCTCTGCGGTTCTGGATGTTGTGTCAGCTTTGGTTTCCGAGATGAGCCGTTTGTCGATCGCCCCTATAGCCCGCCAATAACAAATTTTCGCCAGTAGCCAAAATTTTGAACCTGCGATCGAGTTGGGGTAGAACCCGGTACGGTAAAGTGTGGCACAGACGATGCAAGCAAAAATAGCGGCATACATCACCGAAAGTCGATCGTGCAACCAACAATCATATTAATGCCTTCCGATGCAGCGATTTGTTCGGCGGCTGACAGGCTTCACAGTTTTTTCTGCAAACAAAGTTGAGTTATGACGATTCTCGCTGAGACATGGGAATATCCTCGGATTGGTAACAACCGGGAAATAAAGAAAGCCCTGAAAGCATTTTTTACTGGGAAATTAGAGACAGATGCTTTATTGCAGACTGTTCCCGCGCTGAAAAATATGGTAAAGTCTGCTACAGTGCTGCAGCAAGAAACCAATGCGAGTTGAAAATAACAAGCGGCAAGGTAGCTTTGGGTATTGACAGAATCTGTTCATTCACCAAAATATGCTGACCATTGGATACACTGCTTGAAATGGATTTTTCATGCCTGGTTGATGCCTGGTGATTTGTCATGTAAATCTGCCTATCAATCCACCTTTGAAGTGGCAGGTTGATACGGTTCTCCATCACTTACCATTCCTAACTGAATTAATTGTCTAGCAAAGATGATCATTTGCAACGACGGTTAATAGAGCCATCCCCTATCTCACCTTTGCTTGAAATCATGGCGACATAAAATTCCACCCAATAAATTATTATTCTCCTAACAGGTAAGGAGAAAATACAACTCAATTGGCGGCAATGATTAGCAATTAGTACCGCATTTTGTTATGATTAAGTACGTCAAAGCGGGGATAAGCTTCAGCTTGGCTAAACCACAAAAAAGAGGAGCTAATGAACTAAATATTATCAGCAATTTTGTAAACTATGGGTCAATTTTCAACCGCAATTCACCCAATTACCTGCAATAAAACCCTGCCCAAAATAGCCAGCTTCTCCTGATGGTAAGCTAAGCAATTCTCCACACACCATAGATATACTGAATGAAAACCGCGATCAAAAAGTCGGATTTTGTGCTAGCTCCTTATATGAAGAGCAACAACTTGAAAGCTAGTTGCCAAATACTCAATACAGTGGTTCCTTATACATTCTTATGGTTTTTAGCCTTTAAAGCTGCTGCCATTTCTGTATTCCTGCTCCCGCCCATAATGGTGTTGATGACCCTTTTTTCAGGACGTTGTTTCTCTTTGATGCACGATTGCGGACACTATTCTCTTTTTAGTTCCAAAAAAGTCAATCGCCTTATGGGTTTTCTGCTAGGTATTATCAATGCGATTCCTCAGTACCCCTGGTCGAGGGGACACGCTTATCACCACAAACATAATGGTAATTGGGATATGTACCGAGGCCCTTCGGCGTTGATATCCACCGAAAAATTTGCGGCGCTAAGCCCCTTTAGTCAAAAGATGTATCAGTTACTCAGACACCCATTGATGCTGTTTCCCGGTGGTTTTTTCTATCTAATTATTAAGCCACGACTCGCGCTAATCTTGGGAATTACTGGTTTTATCAGACATATTTTTGCTTGTCTAAATCAAGATTTAGGCATGGGTTTATCTGCAATCATTGCTTCTTATAAATCCAAACATTGGTATACGACGGCTGAGTTTTGGGATTTACTGTTCAACAATATTTGTGTTGTTGGTAGCTGGATTTATCTGAGCCACTTACTTGGTTTTGGCTTTTTCTGGAGTGTTTACTCAATTGTCATGACCTGTTCAGCAGCGATATTTATCTGTATTTTCTTTGTTCAGCATAATTTTGACGGTTCCTACGCTCATAAAGCCGAGGGTTGGGACTATCTTCTTGGCGCAATAGAAGGCAGTAGTTACCTAAAATTACCAACTCTTCTCAATTGGTTTTCGGCTGATATTGCTTACCACAATATTCATCATCTCTCTGAGCGGATACCTAACTATAATCTTCAGGCCTGTCACAATGCTAATATTCACCTGCTTGCTAATTCAAAATCCCTAACAATTCGCGATATTCCTGACTGCTTCCAATTCATTCTTTGGGATGCTGCTTCAGATAGTCTGCAATCGATTAAATTATGGCAACAACAACAAGAAATCCCCTTCAGTAAGGTAGCTAATTAAAATCGGTTGCAATAAATTTGGTGGCTTTTTTAGCACCAAAATCCTATGATTAGGAATGCAGTTAGTGGGATAAAGTTCAACCCTAACTTTCCTAGTTAAGTAGGTGGTTACAAATAAACATTAGATGGATAGGGCTGGTTTAACCGCGAGCTATACTAGCAGCCAGTTTATTCTGACCAGCCCCGCCCTTCTCGTCACCAGTTTATTTGCACCTACCTATTTATCTAGGGTCTAACTCTAGATAACTCAAAGTATCGGTCACTTTTCAATGCAGCAATTCCTCTAATTTTTGCTGGTTCCACAAATACTGATAAAGCCCTGTTTGCCCTACCAATTCAATGTGAGTGCCACTCTGAACTATTTCTCCTCTCTCCATCACAAAAATGCGATCGGCACTAGCCGCCGCTGACATTTGATGCGAGATAAAAATTACCGTTTTGCGATCGGTTCCCGTTGCCAAGTTTCGCAAAATGTCGGTAGCAGTTTGATTGTCAACGCTGGAGAGAGCGTCATCCAAAATTAACACCGGGGCGTCAACTAACAAAGCGCGAGCAAGTGCCGTCCGCTGCCGCTGTCCGCCGGATAAAGTAATGCCGCGCTCGCCGACCACTGTTTTGTACTGCTGCGGAAAGTTGAGGATTTCGGCGTGAATTTGCGCTTGTTTTGCCGCGGCTTCAATCTGCGGCTGTTCCGCTAAAGGGTTTCCGTAGCGGATGTTATTCTTGATGGTAGTGCCGAACAGAAAACTTTCTTGCGGAACGTAGGCGATCGCCCCGCGCAATTGTGTCAATTTTACCTCGGTAATATCCTGTCCGTCTACAAATAACTGACCCGGATCGATATCGAGTAAGCGTGGCAGCGCATTAGCTAAAGTTGATTTTCCCGAGCCGATCGCCCCGACAATTGCGACAGTTTCTCCCGGTTTTATGGTAAAATCAACATCTTTAAGCGCGGGTGTCTTAGCACCGGGATAAGTATAATTTAGATGGCGGGCCACAACTTCGCCTTTGACTGGAGTTGGCAGTTCACCTGCATCGGCAGCATCCTTAATTTGCGGTTCCACAGTCAGAATTGATTCGATGCGATCGACACTCACTTCTCCCCGCTGGTAAGCAGTAATCGTGAAACCCAACAGGGCCGTCGGAAACACCAAACGCTCGACATAAATCAGCAACGCCACAAAATCGCCAATGCTAATTTGACCATTAGCAATTGCCCCGCCACCAGCAGAAAGCAGCACCAACAAACTGATACTTGCCAAACCGCCCAGCAGCGGAAAAATAAAGTTTCTAGTTTTTGCTAATTCCAAATTTGCTGATAGCAACTGTGCGTTGGAATTGCGAAAAGCTCGGCGTTCGTTTTCTTCTTGAGCGTATATTTTAATTACGGACATCCCGCTCATATCCTCCTGAATCAAATCGCTCATCGCCGACAATTCCTCTTGCACGGCTAACTGTTGGATGCGAAGTTTGTCGCTAAATAACTGCACCAAAACCAGCATTAAAGGGTAAACGGCGATCGCAAACAACGTCAGCCTTACATTAATCCCCAACATCACCGGCAAAGTCAAAGCATAAGCAAATGCCGTATTCGCCAAACTGAGTACCGCAAACCCCACCAAGCGCCGAATATTGTCCAAATCGGAAGTAGCGCGGTTAATTAAATCTCCTACCGTATTGGCGGCAAAATAAGACGGTTCTAATGTTAATAAATGGTTAAAAATTTGCTGTTTGAGGTCAAATTCTACTTGACGCCCCACGCCAAACAGCAGAATCCGCGACACCATCCGAATTACCCACATAATTGAGGCGAGGATCAGAATTAGTGCCACGAAGTTGAAAACTTCGTCAAATTTAGTCGCAACTTGGAGAGTGTCAACTGAATTCCGAATCAGCAGGGGAATGTAAACGCCCACAGCATTGACAATTAACAGCGAAAAAATGCCCCAGAATGTTGGCTTCCAGTGCGGGCGCATATAAGAGCCGAGTTTTTGCAGTCGAGAATAACGAGCCATTTGTTAGTGCGTAATTTGAGATTGATTGAGGAAAGGAAGAAGGTTCGGCAACGGATTTTGTAACGGATGTAACGGATGTAACGGATGTAACGGATGTCAGGAAGAAGGAAGAAGGAAGGCGCAATCTTCAGCTCACGTTTTCAGCAATTAAGAACGTCCTAATAGTTTTGGCGGTTGCTATAGAAGGTAGAAGTTTGAAAAAAAAAGAAGCTCTATCGAAAGGTAGATGACCGCAAACACAAGTTAAGAAATTTTTAATAAAAATTCTGCTTTGGGATAACGTGCCATCAAAATTGGGTTTTGGTATTAACTAAAACCTGATTATATCGATATGTAACAAACCACATTATATCTGTGGGAACACGAGATCTGTGGGGACACGGCAATGCCCTGTCCTTAGCCACCCGGAACGAGCTCGCCCAAAACTCCCATCCGCCCCCGCAATCCCCCCCAGCGTTGAGTCGCGCTACAATCAAAAATCGATCGACTTAGCACTCAGCCTCAGAGAGTGCTAAATTTGCTAATGTAAGCGATTGGAGACAAACATGACCAAAATAGTTGCATTTAGCGACAAATCTCGGCGGGCACTAGAACGCGGCGTCAATCAACTCGCCGATGCTGTCCGCATCACCTTGGGCCCGAAAGGCCGGAACGTCCTATTGGAAAAGAAATACGGCGCTCCCCAAATCGTTAACGACGGTATCACCGTTGCTAGGGAGATCGAACTCGAAGACCCCCTGGAAAATGCCGGCGCTCGCTTAATTCAAGAAGTCGCCTCCAAAACTAAAGATATCGCAGGCGACGGCACAACAACCGCAACGGTTCTAGCTCAATCCCTGATTCGCGAAGGTTTGAAGAATGTAGCCGCGGGCGCGAACCCAGTCGCGCTGCGCCGGGGTATTGAAAAAACGATCGCCCACTTGGTGCTGGAAATCGAGAAATTGGCGAAACCCGTCGAAGGGGCTGCAATTGCTCAAGTCGCTACTGTCTCCGCCGGTAACGACGAAGAAGTCGGCGCCATGATTGCCCAAGCAATGGAAAAAGTCACGAAAGACGGCGTAATTACTGTAGAAGAGTCGAAATCTCTGACGACAGAATTGGAAGTTGTCGAAGGGATGCAGTACGATCGCGGATATCTTTCTCCGTATTTCGTCACTAACACCGACCGCATGGAAGTTGAGTACGAAAACGCTCGCCTCCTGATTACCGACAAAAAAATTAGCTCGATTCAAGAACTAATTCCAGTTCTCGAAAAAATCGCCCGCACAGGTCAACCGCTGCTAATTATCGCCGAAGATATTGAAGGCGAAGCTTTGGCAACTCTGGTAGTCAACAAAGCCCGCGGCGTATTGAACATCGCAGCAACGAAATCTCCTGGTTTTGGGGAGCGGCGCAAAGCTATGCTTCAAGATATCGCCGTGCTCACCGGCGGTCAACTGATTTCTGAAGAAGTCGGACTCAGCATTGATACCGCAACCCTAGAAATGCTCGGTACCGCCCGCAAAATTACGATCGACAAAGAAAACACGATCATTGTTGCTGGCGAAGAACACAAAGCTGACGTGCTAAAACGGATCGAGCAAATCCGCAAGCAGCTAGAAGCGACGGATTCCGACTACGACAAGGAAAAGCTAACCGAACGCATCGCCAAACTCGCCGGCGGCATCGCTGTAATAAAAGTCGGCGCAGCTACCGAAACCGAGCTCAAAGACCGTAAACTGCGTATTGAAGACGCTTTGAACGCTACGAAAGCTGCTGTGGAAGAAGGTATCGTTGCCGGAGGTGGCACGACGCTAATTCACCTGATTACAAAAATAGATGCGATCAGAGATACTTTAGACGCCGAAGAACAAGTAGGCGCTGACTTGGTGAAGAAAGCTTTGGAAGCACCATTGCGTCAAATCGCTGATAATGCCGGTGTTGAAGGTTCTATCGTCATCGAGCGAGTGCGGGCGAGCGAGTTCAACATTGGCTACAACGCACTCACCGACGTGTACGAAGATATGATTGCCGCCGGGATTATTGACCCGGCTAAGGTGGTGCGATCGGCTTTGCAAAATGCCGGTTCCATTGCTGGTATGGTGCTGACCACTGAAGCTGTGATTGTCGAAAAACCCGAGAAGAAAAAAGCCGGCGGCGGCGACATGGGCGACATGGGCGGCATGGGCGGCATGGGCGGCATGGGCGGCATGGGCGGCATGGGCGGCATGGGCGGCATGGGCGGCATGGGCATGATGTAGTCTTCAGCCATTAGTTTGTAGTCTGTAGAGTGCGCCATAAGCACCGTGGGTGCAAACAAGCGCGTCTTATGTACTACCCGTCTACTGTTTGACGATTAAGGCAGCTTCTCCCTCCGGCATCCCCTGAGAGTCCGGGGGGAGAAGCTATCCAAGTCCCCTTCTTAACGGAGATGCAATGGGGCTCGGCATTAAGCTATAAGCGATATTTCTCAGGGATTTTAAGCTTAAGTTGACACCTATGCAGTGCGCGCCCTCTCGGTCAACTAAAATTTTTCCCAGAAACCGCGTCTCCCCCTCTCCCCCGATCCTTTAAGACGACGGAGTTACATTGTTGCTGTGCAAGTCTTGAGGAGATTGAAACAGAGTTTCGAGATAAACTCTCGCAGCTTGGCGATAACTGCGCGAAGCTTCAGGCGTACCGCTATCGGCATTCTGCAACAAAAACAGCGACAGGGCCGCGCAAAATACTCGGTCTAGATCCCATTCGGGATGGGTTTCCAGGTAAGTTTTGAGAGAATCGTGCAGCGTTTCGGGAATTTCAGCAAAAATACTGACTGTTGGGTTCATCATTTTTTTTAGTCTCGCTAATAAATTGAAAACAGAACCCCCCCTTCGGCCGGATACAGGTGCAGGCACAGCCGAAATCAGAGCGCTTTTTTTTAGGTCGGTCGCATCATTGTGCGCTATGAGGGGGTGGGTTTGTCAATGTTGCGAAATATTACAAAGTCCTTTATATAAAAAAAAGGTTTACCAAAGAATCAGCTTTTCAGGGCAGTTTTTGTTACATATCTTTATGTGTTGGGCGGTTTATGAGGGATTGGGCAGCAAGTTAAGGAAATCCCCAATTCCGCAGCAAGATGCTACCGTGCCGTTAATTTCTGTGGAAAACTTTGTCGAATCTGTGGAAAACCTCAGACTTGCCTGGGGAAACGCTGTGGAATGTTTAGGGAAAAGTCAGGGAAAAAATAAGAATTGCAAAGGGCATGGGGCATGGGGCATGGGGCATGGGGCATGGGGCATGGGTAGCAAATAACAAATGATTAATGACTACTGACTGCTGACTGCTGACTGCTGACTACTGACTAATGACTTCCTAAGTGCCACTCTGCCGCTTTTTGGCGGATGGTTGCCAATTCTGCCGGCGGCCTTTTGTCGAGATTGGCTAGGAGAAAGCTCATGCGACGGATCGACTGAAGTTGGTCGCGGTGGCGCGCTAGGAAATCCCAGTAGGGAAGATTTATCATCTGTGCGGTTGATAGCAGCTTGGTTCTGCCAAAGTCGATCGCCTAATATCCAAATGCCAACAGTCATTTTATTTGTTTCACCATTTCACCATAAAAGTTATCTTTTACTTTTCATCAGGGCTGGTCGTTTATTCAGAAAAATTAATTGGCTGAAAAATCACAACTAATCAAAACTCATAATTTCTCCGCTTGTGGCGAGAACGTACTAGAGCATAACATTGATTTCCAAAGATAGGGACACCGACCAGCAAATTTAAATTTTATGTCGCTGTATCCTTCAGATGTTAATAACTTGGTCAGCGTCTCTACTGAAAAAAATTTAATGTGACCGTTATCCCAAAGAACGGTAAAATGTTTATCTAGTTTGCCGGAAACCGCTAAAGCCAGATTTTTTAAATAGCCGTGATAGGGTGTGGAAATAATTAGTCTTCCTCCCGGAGCGAGGCATTTTTTGGCAGTTTTGGCTAGTTCTTTAGGATAAAGCAAGTGTTCGATTACTTCAATAGCTAAGACAACATCAAATGAGTTCAGAATATCGGTATCTGGGAGGTCGTAAATATCTGCTTGGATAAACTGACACTCCGGGAAACTTTGACGAGAGATGGCAATTCCGGGCGCAGAAGTGTCAACGCCGACAACTTCGCAGCCGTGCTCTGCGATAACGTGACTGAGGCTGCCATTGCCACAGCCGAGATCCAAAACTCGGAGTTTTGTCTTGCTGGTCTGCTGAAGTGTCGCCAGCATTTCTAAAAGGGGAGATATCAAATAAGCGTGATGATATCTCGGACGGTTGTTTGTGTAATAATACGTATAATTGGTAAAGTTTTTTTTCATCGATTAAGCTATGGAGATTATTGCCGAGACCGCGAATTTACGGAGCGTGGGTGCACTGTTTGAGCCAAGGTTCCCCACATTAGGGTTGTCAGAGTTGATCGGCAGCTCGATTGTCTCATTCTTTTTGTTTGACAGGTGAATTATTGTCACCGAATCAATCGGATGCCAAAAGAAATCTTTGACAGGGTGCAAAATCTTGCATCGCCCATCTCTGGCCCATCTCTCGAAGGCATTCGGAAAGAAAAAGTCCGATCGAGCATAATTCTCTCTGTGCACTAGCCGGAGACAGAACTTTTTGCCCGTTAATTTTGATCCAAGAGTGCATCCATGCGATTCTAGCTTCAAGCAACTGCGGTATGTCCACCCGAGGCTTTTTTGCAGCCTGAAAAATTGGCCCCTGGGCGATGAGGTGCCAGTCGCTCCGAGAATTGAGAAGGGAAGTGTGACCGAAATCACAGGCATTTGCGAAACAAATTGCTGAGCATATTTGGGTCCACACACTTAGAATCGAGATTACTACAGTGGCTTCTATAATTGTGTTTAAATGTTGTTCTGAAGCTGTGTGGTCCCGGCAGCAGAGCTCCCTAGACAGATTCAGGCTTTCGGTCTGGTTTATTTCACTTTAATGGTCGCTGTTGGGTGTTGCACCTTAATTTAGATATTTCCTATGGTTAAGTTAGGTCAATCCTCCTTTCGCCGTATTTTACTGTCGCGGATTTTGTTGCTCAGCGTACCGGTTCTACTGGTGGGGGAGTATGTTACCTATCGCAAGGCACGCTCGACGCTTCTGGAAACTGCTCGTCTAAACTTGACAGAAAGTGCAGCCAGAAAAGCAGAAACTATTGACCAGTGGGCGAAATCGCTGAAGTCGAATCTGATCGGCGCTTCGGAAAGCTCGATGTTGCAGTCTGTAAATCCGAAGGATTATCAAAAGTTTATCGCGCAATTAGGGCAGCGGTTGCCAGCGCAGGTTGATTGCTTGCAATTGACTAATTTAAAGACAAATCAAGTGATAGCAAGCACTTGCGGGCAGCAGCCGATTCAGTCGCTGCCGGCAAAATTTTGGCCGCCCGTACAGCAGCAGCAAACGCTGCTGGACGACAAGAGCGTTTACATCAGTCTGTCCTTACCTCAGCAGCGACAGGGGACAGCAAACGATCGGAAGGGGGCTTTGGGGGCTGAGGATTTTCCAGAGGCGGGTAAAGAAGGCCGCGATACCCAAGCGAGTTTGGTGTTGAGCGCTCCTGTTTACATTCGTCGGGGCAATACCGTGCAGTTGAGTTATGCTTTGAGTTTGCAGTCGGCCTTGCCGGTGCAAACCAGCGCTCCCAAAGGTTCTTTAGCCGGCTATACGGTGGCGATCGACCAAGATGGGACGATTTTGGCGCACCCGAATATCAACCGCGTGGGCCGCAATATCGACCAAGAGGCAGATGCCGCTCGACTAAAAAGTATTGTCCGAAGGGCGATCGCAGGCGGAAAAGATTTTCTCCATCTATTTTCCTTTGAAAGAAATGGTGTAGAGTTGCTAGCAGGATACGCTGCTATCCCGAGTCCTTCAACTAAACAGGAGAACAGCAAGTGGATTATTTTAGCTGTCTCTCGTTTAGATTACGCTCTGTCTGGTTTGGAAGAAATTCAGCAAGTTTTATTTAATTTAATTGTAGGTTTGGTTGCTGCTAGTATCATCGCGACTTTATATCTGTCTCGCGACTTGGCGCGTCCTGTGGAAAAACTGAGAGACTACGCGATGAAAGTAGATACGGAAGTGTCGCAGACAGTGCCCCAAGATTTCCAAATTAGGGAATTTAATCAACTATCAGAAGCACTCAACAGCATGGTGCAGCGCCTCAGATCCTGGGCCCGAGAATTGGAAGTCGCAACCAAAGAAGCGCAAGTTGCCAATCAATTAAAAAATGAATTTTTGGGGAATATTTCTCACGAATTGAGAACGCCACTTAACGGGATTATTGGTTTTATTCAAATTGTGCGGGACGGCTACTGCGATGACCGAGATGAAGAAATGGAATTTTTACAACGGGCCCACGATTCGTCAATGCAATTGCTCAATATTATTAATGATATTTTGGACATTGCTAAAATAGAATCCGGCACGTTCTCGATGATCTTAGAAGTAGTTGACATTACTCAGGTACTTGAAGACGCGATTGATTTGCAAGCGACTCAAATTGAGGAAAAAGGCTTGAAGTTAAGTTTGCCAGAGCCTCACGATCCGATTATTGTTCATGCCGATCCCGAGAAGCTAAAACAGGTGTTTTTAAACGTGTTAAGCAATGCCGTTAAGTTTACAGAGTCCGGCAGCATTAATATATCTGTGCGGCTAGAATCGAGGACTAATTCTGGTAGTTTTAACGGCAGTGCTGACAGTACGACGGGTCCCAGCGGTCAAAGCGATTGGGTGGTGGTGACAATTAAAGATACGGGAATTGGTATTGATCCCGAGCACCAGCAGAAATTGTTTCAACCTTTTGTGATGGCTGATGGTTCTACAACTCGCAAGTTTGGCGGTAACGGTTTGGGCTTGGCTATCTCGCGAAGGATAATGGAATCTATGATTGGAAGCATTACCCTGCACAGCGCGGGCGTGAATCAAGGTACTACAGTGATGATTTCTTTGCCTGTCAATCAGCAGTCAAGTTTTTATTTTCAGAGCCCGGACTTAGTAACGGAAAAGGGAAATTTCAAAAGTTGAGGAGTGATTTTCCCAATCTAAAATCTAAAATCTAAAATGGTATTAGGGGCTGTCCCCCGAGTTCGAGGGATTTGCTCAAAGTGCTGAGAATGCGGATTAATTCGACGGAAGCCGCGCCCGAAGAGGTAAGACAGGGGGTATTTGTTTGGACGCAGTTGAGGAAGCGATCGCACACTCGCCTCAGCGGTTCTACTTGTTCTAAACTCAACACTTCGCGGTGTCTGATGCTTGTTGGCTGCGGCGCGATCCTCTTCGAGGGCTTCGCTAACGCACTTTCAAAAGAGTTATTCTCTTCGCCCCGGTAATCTGAAGGGCCGCGCTGCAAAATCAGGGGAGTTTCTGGCAACATTTCATCAAAAATCAAGGTTCCCAAACTGCCAACAACTGTTAAGCGCCGTTGTTTGTCGGGATTTAGCCAGCACAGGTGAATAAATGCTTGAAATCCGTCGGGATAGGTGAGCGTTACCCAAACTAAATCTGCTAGTTTTTCTGCCGGATTAGTAGTCAGCAGTGAAGGAGCCAATTGATTTTCAATTTCTGCTGCTTCTTTATTTATTCCTGATTCCTTCTTCCCTTTCCCTGATTCCTTCGGAAACACAGTGCCCATCGCCCTTACTTCAATTGGCGTTTGTTCCAGCCAAGTATTGAAAATAGCGATATCGTGAATAGCCAAGTCCCAAAGGGCATCAACGTCATGGCGCACCGGTTTAAAATGGGTGCGCTGGGCGTAACCGTAGCGCAATTTTCCGAGTTGATGCTGTTGAATAATTCTTTGACCTCGATCGACTGCTGGATGAAACAGATAAGTGTGGTCAACGAAGAGTTGTCGCTGCTGTTTTTCGGCTAATTGACAGAGTTCTATTGCTTCAGTGAGGTTGAGGGCGAGGGGTTTTTCTGCTAAGACGTGGTAGCCTTGTTTCAGCGCTGCTGCTGCGAGGGTGTAGTGTGTGGAAGCTGGAGTAGCGATCGCCACAGCTTGCAGTCCTGCCAAGGCTTGCACTTGAGACCAATCGGTAGCTAGAATCACCGAGGCATCGAGATTAAACTGTTTTTGAACAGCCACCAATGAATCTCGATTCTGGTCTACCACCGCTAAAACTTGGCTGTTGGGATGTTCGAGAAAGTTGCGAATTAGGTTAACTCCCCAGCGGCCTGCCCCCAATACAGCTATTCCGATTTTCATTGATAATAATTTAAAAAATCGCACAGTAATTATAGCAGATTTTGTTATTATTATCTATGTTTTAATTCAAAAAAATCACTGTTGACTGGTGACGGTTGGCAGTAGTTATTGGTTATTGGTTATTGGTGGCAGCTAACAAATAACAAATAACTGATAAAACCACTCAACAGTCAACTAACTACTGACTATCAACTAATTTATTGAAAGCTGCCTGAGCCGCTGCTTGTTCGGCCGCTTTGATCGATCGACCTTTTCCCTCTGCTACCAACTTTCCCTGAATGAGAACTTCTGCGGTAAAACGATCTTCCCCGCCCTGCACTGTCCCGGTTTCTTGGACGCTATATTTGGGCAAAGTTTTGTATTTGCCTTGAGTCAACTCTTGGAGAGCAGCTTTGTAGTTTTGGCGGGCAGGATCGCTGCGGATTTCCGCCGCTAGGCGTTGAAAGTGAGAATCTAGCCAAGGGCGAATTAATTCTAACGTCTGGGTACTCAAATAAAGCGCAGCCAGTACCGCTTCCAAAGCATCTGCCAGTCGGGGTTCAGCGCCTGTTTTGTCTGAGGCGGCACTGCTGGAAACAATTAAATAGCGATCGAACCCGTAACTTTCAGCGATTTTAGCAAGAATGCGATCGCTCACCAAGATCGATCGAATAGCAGCAAATTCCCCCACTGTACAGTCAGGATAAATCTCAAACAACAATTCCGACGCCGCCAGCCGCACAACTGCATCCCCGACAAACTCTAGTTGCTCGTAATTTGCCTTAGCTGACGCGCTCGCATGAGTCAAAGCTAAATCCAGGAGATGCCATTTTATCGAAGCATCCTTCGTCAGTCCCAATTTTTGAATTAATGTTTCAAGTTGCTTTTGGCGACCCGGATAAATCATACCATTTTAGATTTTAGATTTTAGATTTTAGATTTTAAATTTTAAATTTGGGAATGACGGATGACTATCTGGGTTGAGAACTTGTCAAAAGTTGCATTTTTTTTTACAGGTATCAGATCCATCTTAATAACTTTTTCCTTAAAAAAATAAATATTGATCCGGGTGATTCTGGTGCACCTTACCCCAAATCTTCCTCCGGGTGTGCAGTGCACACCGTTCCCAACAAAAAACAGGTTGAAAGGATTTGTTGACCTTATTCCCAAGCGGTAATTTTAATTAAATGGGGGGGAAAAAGTCGGACATAAGCCGGGTTCTGTTCTCTCAACTGCAAGCAGTTTTCGAGGGCAGTTATCTATCTGGGGCGCCTGTTACCAGACGCCTCAAGCGGTACCAAAAAACGGAACTGGTAAAAAACCAACCATAGTCCCTCCGACCTTGCTCCCAACTGGGGTTTACCGAGCCAGCACCTCTCGATGCTGCTGGTGCGCTCTTACCGCACCTTTGCACCCTTACCCCCTAACACTTTGCGATTTTCGATGCTTGATTTTTGATTCAATCTCAAATCTCAAATCTCAAATCGGGGGGCGGTATCTTTCTGTGGCACTATCCTCACGATCGCTCGCACTGGGCGTTACCCAGCAAGTTTGGTTTTTCGGGAGCCCGGACTTTCCTCAGACAAGCTTTCGCTCATCCGCAACCGCCTGCGCCTACTTTTTCCCCAGATTTATTGTACGCGATCGTTCGTCAATCAATTTAAGATTTGAGATTGAAGATTTTAACTTGTCGCCGACTTAATTTGGACATTTGTGTTTATTCAAACTCTTGTACGGTAGGCCCGAAAGCCCGCCCAACAATTAAATTTCCATGCAACTCCCCTTAAATTGCCTCACGGATGAATCAGGGGGCTGAAAAGTTGGGAATTCTCATGCAAGGATTTATGGCACGGATTCAACTAGGGGTACGAAACCTTTTTACCTCACATAATTTTTAATTATTCAATCTTCAATCCCCAATCTCAAATCTTCCATTCGGTTACTTTAATGAGTCCTCTTTCACAGTAGAAAAATTATCAAACCAGCCGCGTCTCCAGAAGAAGTAAACTAAACCAGAGGCGATCCCTAGCATAATTGCCCAACAAAGCGGATAGCCAAAATACCAGTTCAGTTCCGGCATATTCCAGGGAGATGTCTCTGTATTGAAATTCATCCCGTATACTCCCGCCACAAAAGTTAGAGGAATAAAGATACTCGAAATCACCGTCAGCAACTTCATGATTTCATTCATTTTATTACCAACCGAAGACAAGTAAACATCCATCAAACCCGAAGACAACTCTCGATAGGTTTCGACCATATCCATCACCTGCACCGTGTGATCGTAACAATCGCGCAGGTAAATTCGCACCTCGGGACTAATCAAATCACTGCTATCTCGAATCAAAACATTAATTGCATCCCGCTGCGGCCAAATGGCGCGGCGCAGAGTCAGCAATTCTCGCCGGATTTTATAGATTTTTTCCAGGGTTTTGCGGGTAGGGTTCAGCACCACTTCATCCTCTAATTCTTCAATGCGCTCTCCGTAAACTTCTAATACAGGGAAGAATCCATCTATAATCGAATCTAACAGAGTATAAGCCAGATAATCAGCTCCGTGTTTGCGAATTATTCCTTGTCCTTTACGAATGCGCTCGCGCACTGGTTCAAAACAATCATAGTCCGGTTCTTCCTGAACAGTTAACAGGTAATGCTTGCCCAAAATCAAACTTACTTGTTCTTTATGAAAAGTATCTAGTTCTGGATGGAGCATCACCATCCAAGCAATGATTAAAATGTGTTCTTCATAGTCTACTACTTTCGGTCGCTGGGGAACATTAACTACATCTTCCTGAGCCATTAAGTGTAAATTAAACACTTCGCCCATTTGCCGCCAAGTTTCTTTGTTTCCCAATCCCAACATATCAACCCAAGAAACAGATGCTGTATCTAAATACGCAGCAGCTTTGTGAGGATTTGCCAATTTGGCGCGAGTTGCGGCTGTTTCGCAATAGTCAATTAATACAATCTCCGGAGGCGGCGCATCTGGTTCTAAGTCGAGAGTTCCCGGCGGAGCCCCCGGATCGTCGTAAAAATAGTCAACATAGGAATCATCATCATCATCTTCTTGAATTTGTTTTGCAACGGCACTAGAAGTATGTATGCTTTTGTATACCATGCTAATATTCCTGACTTTTAGAAACTTTAATTAGATTATCATTTTTCTGGTGCAACTACCAATTACCAATGACTAATTACCTCTGCCGAATGGGAATCTCGATCGCAAATTCAGTTCCCTCTCCCGGCGCGGAAGTGCACTGCAGCGTCCCTCCGTGTCTTTCCACCACAATCTGATACGAGATAGACAGTCCCAAGCCTGTACCTTTGCCTACTGGTTTAGTAGTAAAAAACGGGTCAAACACCCGACATTTAACAGGCTCTGCCATTCCACACCCGTTATCGGAAATTACGATCGCAACCCGATTGTTCTCCAGCACCTCCGTGCGAATCCGAATCCACGGCAATGTGTCGCAAGTTAAAGGTAAACTAGCACAATCTTGCCGTTCCTCTTCTGAATAACTCGCCACTTCCAACTTCCTATTCCTGACATCCGCTAAAGCATCAATAGCATTATTTAAAATATTCATAAACACTTGATTTAATTGCCCCACGTAGCACTGTACCTGTGGTAATTCCCCATATTCTTTAACTATTTGGATATGACGATTCCTGCCATTTTCTTTAATCTTGTGTTGCAAAATTAACAGAGCGCTGTCTATTCCCTCGTGAATATTAACACGCTTAATATCTGATTCTTCCAGGCGGGAAAAGTTACGCAAAGACAGAACTATTTGGCGAATTCGCTCGGCTCCGGTTTGAATAGAAGTCAGCAAATGCGGGAAATCTTCTTTCATGAATTCCAGTTCTATTTCTTCAGCCAACTCTGCGATAACAGCAACAGGTTTCGGGTAATGTGTTTGGTACAAACTGCACAGTTCCAGCAAGTTTTTGGCATACTCACTAGCGTAACTGATATTACCGTAAATAAAACTGACAGGATTATTGATTTCGTGAGCAATTCCCGCCACTAGCTGTCCCAAACCAGACATTTTTTCCGCTTGAATTAGTTGAGCTTGAGTCCTGCCTAATTGTTTCAATGTTTGCTCTAGCTGGCGATTTTTATGTTTTAATTGAGCTTCGGCTTGTTTGCGATTAGTAATATTGCGGGCTAGAATAATAATCTGATCTGAATTAAACGGCAACAGTCGGGCTTCATAAGTTTTTTCTCCTTCCGACAGGGAAACCGAATATTCTATATCGATTGAATTTCTTGTTTCGGAAATTTCCAAGATTGCTTGGGCAAATTGGCAGGCGACATTGTGTGGTAATATGTCGGTCATTCGTTGACCCATAAAATGTTCGGGAGGCACGTATAAACTCGATGAAGTTCCTGACAAATAATCCACAATTATACCGTCAGCATCTAGTCGAAAATACAAATCAGGCAAAGCGCGAAAAACTGCTTCTAACTCTAAAGTTTTTTGGCGCAATGCTTCCTCAGCGTAGTACCGATCGCTAATATCAAAAATCACCCCGTCCAAATAGCAAACGTTTCCATCTGCGTCGAACACAGGAGAACCTTTATCCCACACCCATTTAACCGTGCCGTCTGCTGCTAGCAAGCGGTATTCCAAGTTATAAGACTCTTTGTTTTCTATGCTTTGCCGAATAGTTGCTTCTACTTTTGCCAAATCTTGGGGGTAAATAATGCTAGCAAAAGTCCGGCATCTCCTGTCCAAAAGCCAAATAAAATCTGCGGCAGGGTAGCCGGTTAATAGGTAAACGGCATCGCTAATAAAATTAGTCGAAAAATCGCACTTCCAGCGATAAACCATGCCGGGAATATTAGCTACCAAAGACCTAAATCTTAATTCACTTCTACGCAAAGCTGCTTCGGATTCATGTCGCTCTGTAATATCGTGAGCGAAACCTAGCACTGCAAATACATTACCTTCCGCGTCGCGCAGGGGAAGTTTTTGGGTATCAAAAATATGTACTGAACCGTCAGCAATAGTTGCCGCATCGCAGGGATTGTGGATGATGTCGCCGGCCAGTACAGCAGAGTCGTCTGTGCGGAAGCCTCGGATATTTTGGGCGGAATTCCCAAACACAATATCTTCTGAAAATCCTAACTCTAAATCGGATTTCCCAATTATTTCTTCGACTGTTTTGCCGATGGCTTGAGCGAAACTCTTGTTTGCCAAAATATAGCGAAAATATTTGTCTTTGGCAAAAATCCAGTCGCTGGTTTTGTCTATTACTGTGCGTAGGAGTTGTTCAGAACGTTCGGTTTTTTCCAACGACGCCTGCAGTTCTAGTTCTAGGCACTTGCGAGCAGTAATGTTTTCAAAAGCAACACCAACGCAGTTGTTGGGTAAGGGAAAAGCTTTAATAGAAAAAGCGCGAGTTATTCTCCCGCCTTCATCGCAGTCAATATCTTCAAGTTCTACGGCTTTCTGGCTGCGAATTACCGAAGCAAATGCTTGGGGAATGTTTTTCGATCGCAGGTGGGGAAAAATCTCGTCGATTGTCATTCCCAAAACATCAGCCATTTCTAATCCGGTAAATAGGGTAGCCGCAGGATTGGAGGCGATCGCCCTGAGAGTGCTATCATCGTCTATGTTTTCTAAATGGTAGACGTACAAACCAATTTGCATATTCTCGACAATTTGGTCGTAGAGGCGCACGCTTTCGTCTACCTGCCTGCGTTCGGTGATATCTTCAGTAATACCTAAAACGTACTGAGGGCGGCCTGCGGCGTCGAGAATCGGCACTTTGCGGGTGTGCAGTATTCTCATACCTTTGTGGCGAGTTTGGATCGGCTCTTCGGCTATGTCTTTAACAGTAGATTGGTTATGATCGCCGGTCAATATTTCCCTGTCTTGAGCAGTGAAAACATCAGCTTGTTCTTTGGGATAAATATCGTAGTCATTTTTGCCGATCGCCTCTTGAGAGGTAACACCTGCGATCGTTTCTCCGGCTTTATTCCACAGCACAAATTTCAGCGAAGAAGCATCTTTAGCAAAAACTCCCACCGGCAGATTTTCTACTACGGAATTGAGGAAGCCTCTAGCTGATTTTAATTCAGCTTCTGCACGCTTGCGTTCGATGCCTAAAGCGATGACATCGGCAACCGATGCTAAAGTGTCCTGAAAGGGTTTTGTCAGGGGCTGGCGACTGATAATTACCATGACTCCCACCAGCCGTTCTTCCACTATCAAAGGGTAGCCGGCGAAGGTGAGAATTTGCTTAGGTATTGGGCAATTGGTCGGCTTTGGGCTGGTGTTGATAATTGCTACTTCGGAACTGTGTGGCGGTGTTGTTTTCGCAGATTCTTCCTCTGGGAGTCCAAAATTATTCAGTTCAAATCCGCAGTCAAATTCCGGTTTTTGCTGTTTGGCGATCGAGTTAACCTTACTTTCAATAAAGCTAGCCCGATCGTCTGTGCGACTGTATATTCCCGAGGCTGCTTGCAATTGCCAAAGATTATTTTGAGAGTTGAAAGTCCAAATTTCAGCAGAAGCGACATCAATATTCCGCACCATTGCCTCGCAGCAGGGAAGCAGGATATCTTGAGGGTGTTTGGTGAGGGCAATACCCACATCGGCTACCATTGCTGTGAGGCGAGAAGCTTGGGCTTTTTCTGCTTCCAATCGTTTGCGATCGGTGATATCTTCCACTAAAGAAAGCACAGTAAAAGTGTCGCCGCTGCGAATAATCGAGTTGAACCAGCGACACCAAATTACCTGTCCGCTTTTAGTATAGTTGCGGTTAATTGAAGTATTGCCGTTGCCAGTGGCTAGTTCAAGCTCGATCGCGCTTATAGCCTCTCTATCTTCCTGGCAAACCAAAGCCAAATCGCCGAAGTGCTTGCCCATCATATCATCGGATGTCCAACCAAAGATTTCCTCGGCGCGTTTCGACCACTGAACGATCCGAAAATCTTCATCCCAGCCTACCATTGCCAGCGGACTGTTAGCTGCATTCAACCACAGTAAATGGTTCGACCGGCGTAACTGTTGAGTTTTCTGCTGCTGCCAGCGGTAGTGCCTGGTGATATCTCTACCGACGCCCAAAACCCGCATCTGGTTGCTAGAGGCATCCACCGCTGGCGTATAAGCAGTTTCGTAAATTTTAATCCCGCCGTCTGCCGCCATCACCTCATGAATTGCCAGCCGTTTTTCCCCGGTTATAAATACTTGTTGGAGGCAGGAATCAATCTGCGAGATTATATTTTTGACAGCAGCATTATTGGGATATAATTTTAATAATTCCTGATTAGTTTGGTTGACTATTTCAGCAGGCTCCAATCCCATCCAAGCAGCAGCGACAGGATTGATCGATAGGTACTTTTGCTGTCGATCGCACTCTAGGAAAGCATCAACAGAGTTAGAGAAAAAAGACTGAAACGAGTTGATAACTTCCTGCATGGGTATTTTTTCAGGAGAAAAGCTTAGTATTAGGGAAACCTCGTGTCTTTAGACCGATCGAGGAAACACTCATCAGGCAGTTTTCACCGCCTTAAATATTGATTGTTGCTACAGGGAGATACTTGGTCTATTGGTACTTTTGCGATCTATTTTTAACGGAACAATTACCGTTTAAAACATTTCACCCGCGATCGGATAGCAGCTTGGGCTTACACCCATATTTTTGATAACGTAATCAGTTAAGACGATAGCTAGTCAACTATCTCTTTTGATTAGGGCATAAAGCCCCATCTCTTCCGAGCGGGGTGCTGACTTGCTTAAGCTCTAAAATTTTCCTAACGTTAGTTTAACCCACTCAAATCTTTTTGAGCACTGTACTGCTGCGTTTCCCGGTGCAATTTTCGGCGCTGTTCCCTATAATACAAAAATTTTAAAGAAATAGTATTTTGGGGAATATAGCTTAATTACAGCAGATGCTCTTTTTTAAAACCAGACCCAGCGGATACAAAAGCGAGATGGAGAGACCGGGAGACGGGGAGGTGAGCACAGGTGCAATCCACAACCTGCGAGCAAAATGCTTCAGAAATGCCAGACAGCTTACCGATTCCCAATTCCCAATTCCCGATTCTCAATTCTCGATTCGCAATTCCCAATTCGGTAATCTGAAAACGGTTTGGCAGTACGCGAAGCAAAGAACGCAAGCCGTGCAAAGCCATGTAACATAAAGATTGCGATATTTTTCTATGTAATATGGAACTATTAGATACCTTGATTGTGGGTGCGGGTATTAGCGGTTTGAGTTTGGCGCACGCACTTCACAAGGAAGCAACGAGTCCATCCTCGCTGAAGATTTTAGTCGCTGAGAGTCAAGGACGTGTGGGCGGGAACATCACCACTGTGACAGCGGGGGGGTTTCTCTGGGAGGAGGGCCCGAACAGTTTTTCGCCGACGCCAGAATTGATGAAGTTGGCTGTGGATGTGGGATTGAAGCAGGAGTTGATTTTTGCCGATCGCAAATTGCCTCGTTATGTTTATTGGCAAAAAAAGCTGCAACCGGTGCCGATGACTCCCCCGGCGATGATTCAGTCTCAGTTGCTGAGTTTTCCGGGAAAAATGCGGGCGTTGTTCGGGGCTTTGGGGTTTGTCGCGCCGGCAATGGGTGCTGGACTTTCGCAGCAGGGTGACGAGGAAACTGTTTCTCAATTTTTCCGCCGTCATCTCGGTACGGAAGTGATGCAGCGGTTGGTGGAACCTTTTGTTTCTGGGGTTTATGCCGGCGATCCGCAACAACTTAGCGCGGCGGCAGCTTTTGGCCGGGTAGCAAAAATGGCTGATATGGGTGGCGGGCTGATGGCGGGGGCGCTGCTTTCTGCTAGGAAAAGACCGAAGCCAATGCCTGCAGACCCGAATGTTCCTAAGACTAGACCGGGGGAGTTGGGTTCGTTCAAACAGGGGTTGAAGGCTCTGCCAGAGGCGATCGCTGCTCAATTGGGCGATCGAGTGAAACTCAATTGGCACCTGACTCGCCTCCAGCGTACAGAACGCGAAACTTACATTGCTGTATTCTCGACGCCCGACGGACAGCAGGAAGTTGAGGCGCGCACCGTGGTTTTGACAACGCCGGCTTACGTTACAGCCGATTTGTTGCAGCCTCTGCAACCGAAAGTTAGCAGTGCTTTACAAGCTTTTACTTATCCTACGGTTGCCTGCGTTGTACTAGCATACCCGCAGTCGGATGTCAAGGGTAAATTAGTGGGTTTTGGAAATTTAATTCCGAGGGGGCAGGGAATTCGCACTCTGGGGACGATTTGGACATCGAGTTTATTTGCCGATCGCGCGCCTGCAGGGTGGCAAACTCTCAGCAGTTACATCGGCGGGGCTACTGATTCGGAAATTGGCAATCTCGACTCAGAACAAATCGTTCGGGAGGTACACCGAGATTTGTCTCGGATTTTGCTGAAACCAGATGTGCCACAGCCAAAAGTTTTAGCGGTGAATGTGTGGAAGCGGGCGATTCCTCAGTACAATTTGGGTCATTTCGATCGCCTGCAACAAATCGATGAGGGCTTAAAATCTTTGCCTGGGGTGTATTTGTGCAGCAACTACGTTGGCGGAGTGGCATTGGGAGATTGCGTGCGAAGGGGTTTTGAGCGTGCACGAGAAGTGGGCGAGTATTTGCAGAACAAACAATCAAATACTCGATCGATCTGAATTATTGTGTGGGGAGGGCGGGTTTACAAATATCGAGTATGTTAATCCGAAATATTGGTGAACCCGCACCTACAGCCTTCTGCCTTCATATCCGCTGCCCAATGCCGAATGTTACTAGGTTGTGGGTTCAAATTTGTAACCCACCCCCCGGACGGTTTGAATCATCGGCATTTGATTGGGATCTAGTTCAATTTTGCGGCGAATTTGACCTATATGGACATCCACCACGCGATCGGCTCCTACATACTCGTAGTCCCACACTTCATGCAGCAATTCCGATCGCCTCCACACGCGACCGGGTTTGCTGGCCAAACAGTACAGCAGGTCGAATTCTAAAGCAGTCAAAGCAACCATCTGACTGCCGAGAATTACCTCGCGGCGAACCGGATCTATTAGTAGCTCTCCAAAAGTAAGAGTTTTTTGTTCGGCGGGAGTAACAATGCGTTTGCGCTTCAAAATTGCTGCAACGCGAGCTCCAATTTCTACAAGACTAAAAGGTTTAGTAATGTAGTCGTCAGCACCTTCGGCAAACCCTTTCATTTTGTCAGCTTCATCGGTTCGGGCAGTCAGCATCAACACAAACACGCCGGTGCGTCTTTGCATTTCTTGACACAGTTTGTAACCAGTTGTATCAGGTAAATTTACATCTAGAACTACTAAGTCAGGATTGAGTTGCTCAAATAATTCCAGACCAGTCTGACCGTCCTCGCCAGACTCAACTTGATAACCTTGCTGGCTCAAAAAACGGTGAATTAAATTTCGGATTGCCGGGTCGTCATCAACCACAAGGATTTTTACAGGGGCCATGACCACAAGTTTGCTTGAAGAATTAGGCAAGAATATTCAGCCATAATAATAGAAAACTGGATACAAATCTCGAAAAAATTGAGCTTTTAATAGTTATAGCCCTATTTATAACCTACGCAAAATTTCAGGCAATAAATCTCCAGGAACTTTGGATAAGGCTAAATTTTGGCCTGGCAGCCCACATTCACTATAGAAAGCTCTAATCGTTTTGACAATATAGCTCAATGCTGTTTGCCGGGAATCAGCAGCTTGGGAGTTTGCCGCGGCTTGCAAGTTGAGTTTATCCCCATATGTTAACCCTTTGTCATTGAGATGTTGTCCCCATTCGGCACACACTTGCAACTGGTGGTGCAGTGCTGCTTCTAGATGGCTTGTCTGTGCGACTTTATTAGCGGGGAAATGTGGGTCGGTGGCTAGTTGATAGTGGGCTAGTCCGAGATTGTTGCGGGCGGCCAAGGCGTCAAAGGTGAGTTGGGTTCGATCGAGCTCTCCGGCGATATCCAAGGCGGTTTCGTAGGCGGTAATCGCCTGCTGCAATGATTCCGTCCGCGCCTGTTTCTGCTGAAACTGGTTCGCCAAATGCCAATAAGCGGTACCGAGATTATTGTAGGTGGCGGCTGCTGCTGCGGGTACTAATTCTCGGGTGCGGTATTTCAATGCTTCGCGGTAGGCGGAAATCGCCCTGACTAGCAGGGGTTCTGAGGGTTCGTGCTGGGCGAGATTCCAGCAGGCGGTACCGAGGTTGTTTTGCACTCCGGCATAGTTGAGGGGTTCTCGTTCGGGACTGTAGCAGGAGAGAGCTTGGGTGTAAGCTGCGATCGCGCTTTTGAGATATACGATCGGCTCACCATCTTGGGCTAAATTCCAGTATGCTGTCGCCAAATTATTCTGAGCAGCAGCGTACTGCTGGGGCTCCACGGCGGGGTCTAGATCCAGCAGCGCTTGTTGGTAAGCTGCAACTGCGTGCTGCAAGTTCTCTGTCTTGTCTCGATAGCGGGCTAAATCGGCCGAGGCGATTCCCAAATTTTTGTTTAATCTAACGCGGGTTTGGGGTACGGTTTCGCTATCTGTTCGGTTCAAACCTTCAAGGTAGAGGGCGATGCTGCGTTCAAGGCTGGATACCGGATCTGAGGCGTTGAGGGCATTAGTGCGATCGCGCGACAGCATCCAGTAGAGAGTGCCGAGATCGTTGAGCAGATCGGAAATAGGCGGTAGGCTGTTGGACTCCTGGGCGTACTGAGTTAAATTTTGTGTCAATTGGGCAATCAGCCGCGCGCATTCCTCAGTTAGTGGTTGATTTTGCTGCGAGTTGGTGTCAACGTCGAGATACGCAATCACTTGTTCGATCGCGCGAATGGCGATTGTCAGGTTGTGCTCTGAAACGTCTCCCCCCAGAATGCGATCGCGGTAGTAATTCCCCAAACTGTGATAAGCCAAAGCCAAAGCTTCGCAAGAACAATGATGTTCTTGCAGCAGTTCGATGTATTGCAGAGTTTGCAGCGGCAGAAATTTGTCCTCCGATGCGGCATCATTTTCTGCTTCCAACTCATCAGAAGCCGCTGCTAGCACCAAATCTGCAAGTTGGACGGATTTAGAATCTGGCGCTGGGGACGGGGGATGGGAAATTGGGGATTGTTCGTCCTCTGTCAGTTGGACGGATTTAGAATCTGGCGCTGGGGACGGGGGATAGGAAATTGGGGATTTTTCGTCGGGAATTGGGGATTTTTCGTCGGGAATTGGGGATTGTCCAGACAAAGAAGGTATTAAAAGTTGGTTGCCAAAGTCTCCCTTGTCCCGTAAGTTTCGCAAGTCTCCGGAGTTCCCGAAGTCATCAAAGTGCCCGAAGTCTCCCTTAGCTGGAGTTGGTTCGCCTTCAAACTCAAATACTCCGGTTCGCCAGTGCCAAAATTCCGGGGCCGAGTGCTCGATCGAACTCAGCCAGGGCCGCGACACCCACAGCAACACAGTAGACTCGCACATTTGCAGGTTTGCTTCGATGTCTCTCAAATAGCTCAGGAACGACCACTGCACTGCTGCTGACTGCCTGGTCAGGTGTTCTGCCCCGATAATTTGAAATGTCGGCCAAGGGCTGTAACTGCCCCTGTTTTGCGGCGGTGGGTGTTGGGTCAGCCACGCGGCGATCGAACCCCAAGGATTTGGATCGCTCAAGTCAAGTTCCAAACTGACAAATCGGGGGTAGTGGATCGCGGAGCGAGGATCGGAGCCTGCGCTCTCTGCGGCTAATTCTGTCTGCAAGCGGGCTGCCAGACAGTCCCGCAAGCACAAGTCGTCGCAGGCGGCGATAAAAATTTGACGGCGTAAATTGAGGTCGATCGCCTGTTTCAAGCGTTGGTAGATCAGCTTGTTCGAGCTAGAAACTTTTTGGGAAGGAATAGACATCAGGGTCAGCCGATTTTAGATTTTAGATTTTAGATTTTAGGTTTTAGATTTTGGATTGTAGATTTTAGATTGTAGAGTTGAGAGTTGAAATCTCGATCGCTCATAACTCACAACTAAGCCCTGAAGGTAGTCAATCGCACCGGTGATGACTAAAGGATTGTAGATTTTCAATTGGCAATTTTATGTGGGTGACGAACCAGTGTGATTAAGTGCAACCCAAGTCCCTGAAGCTGACAGCCGAGAGCAAAGAACCAAATTTCTGCGGGTCTTATATCGTTTGCGGTTGGAGGGGCACGATCGAGTCAAGGTCAATAATTCCACATTCCGCCACTCCCCACTCCCCACTCCCCACACCCAATCATTCCGGTGTAACCGGAATTGATATTATTTAGCTTTCCAGCTCGCTCGGCACGCTTCAGGACTATCGCAACTACCTGCTTTGTATTGAAACACAAAAACCATGTTTCCATTGGTTGGAAAACATGGTTTGTTGAAGGATTATTTAAAATTGCGATTTGAAGCAGCTTTGAGTCTCAGCCCAGCTTTTAGACGGAAGCAGCCACGAACACCAAACCAGCGACCAACATGGCTGCTGCAATTCCCATGATGATATAGTTCCGTTGCTGATTTTTGTTGGGAGGTACGGCTTCATACACCTTCGGCTCTTTAGCAAAGTTGTTCAGGCGTCCATCGTCATCTTTGATGTAAGGCATCAGTCACAATCCTTAATATTTTTGATGTTTACAACTGTACCAAAAAAGCGCCCAGGAAAATTCGGCCATTTATTTGGAGGTGACAGTGCCTGTTTGGGGGGAAGAGGCGATCGCGTAATCTTTGATCGGCATTCTGCCTGCTAAGTACGCTATCCGGCCGGCTTCTGCTGCCATTCCCATTGCTTTTGCCATTGCCGGGGAATTTTGGGCATTGGCGATCGCGGAATTAATCAACAGTGCATCGGCTCCCATTTCCATTGCTCGCGCCGCTTCGCTGGGCGTTCCGATTCCCGCATCGACTACCACAGGAATATTTACCGTGTCAATAATTATTTGAATGTTGGCGGCATTGTTGATCCCTTGTCCTGAACCGATGGGCGAACCTAAAGGCATGACTGTCGCACAACCGACTTCTTCGAGGCGTTTTGCCAGCAAGGGATCGGCATTGATGTAGGGCAAAACGGCAAAACCTTCTTTAACTAATTGTTCTGCAGCTTCCAAAGTGCCGATCGGATCTGGCAGCAAATATTTAGAATCGGGAATCACTTCTAATTTGACAAAATTATTGTCTTCTTGCCCTAAAAGTTTCGCCATTTCCCGGCCCAAACGAGCTACTCTAATTGCCTCATCAGCAGTTTGACAACCGGCAGTATTTGGCAGCATCCAAATTTTAGTCCAATCAAGAGCCTCTGCCAATCCTTCATGACCGGGAGCATTTGTTTGCACTCGCCGCACAGCTACAGTCACAATTTCGCACCTGCTAGCGTTGACACTTTGCTGCATTTCTGCAATGCTGCGATATTTTCCCGTCCCCGTCATCAAACGAGAATGAAAAGTTTTGCCGGCAATAACCAGAGGTTTGTCTAAAGGTGGCGTTGCTGTGTCTACTGGATACCCAAAAATGCTGTACTCAAGTGCCTCTTCCCACTGTGTTCTGCCACCCATCATCTCTTCAAGCTGCCAACCTTCTTTTATGGTTAGATCGTCGCGGGTAACAGCATATAAAATTTGGCCTACAGTAATTAGTTTAGCATCTCGCGGCATATTATTTTTCAACCCGCACTCTACGATTTCTTTAAATTCGCTGAAATGGTCTTCCATTTTGCCAGTCTTCCCTTGTAATGATTTGAATTTGTTTGCTGTTGGCAACAAAAATTATTTGTTGAATCTGGTTTTGGGATACCCAAAACAGACCTTGTTTGATGCCAGCGTTGATTTTCCAGACATCGTAATTTTCTCGGTTGATGTGAAAAATAACTGCTGATGCACCTTTAGTTTTTGCCCTGCTTATTCCTTCTTGAACTCGATACCTGATGTTCCTCGTAGATTCTGTTAACTCCTTAAATTCGCAAATCAGACCGTCTATTTCAGCGTCTGGGGTTCTCACACCCTCTGCTGCTTGCTCGCTCAACAGCGTAACTCTCTTTCCCATTTTAGCCAAAACTTCAGCGACAAAACTTTCCGAATTATTAAGATTGTGTTGTTGGTGAATTAGCACAAATCCGCCAGCTATCTCCTCAAAATAATATCGCCGATATTCTGGTTCTGCATTTTCGTAGATGGCTCTGCTTGTCTCGATATATTCTGAATTCACCGTTACTATACTCTCAATGGACTCGGATCGGGTAGAGTTAAATCTATGAAAGCAAGTGTCGAGCAAGTGGCTAAAATTGGAATATTTGCCAGCTTAAGCCGAACTGAATTAGAGCGATTGCAAGAACACACAGTAATTTGCAGTTACCGACAGGGAGAAGTTGTGATGTATGAGGGCGATCGCATCCCCGAAAAATTATACACTCTTTTGAGCGGTTCTCTGCGGGTTGCAAAAACAGCGGCGGCGGGCAAAGAAACAATTCTCCGCACTTTATTTCAGGGAGATATTTTTGCCGCACCTGCTTTGCTAGGCAACGGCATTGCCCCCGCAACGGTGACGGCAGAAACTGATGTGGAAGTTCTTACCACAGAACGGGAATTTTTGCTAGCAGCAATTCGGGAAAATCCCGAGATTGCTTTGCGAATATTGGCGGTTTTTAATCAGCGGTTGCAGCAACTGCACGAGACGGTGCACGGGTTGGTGTCGGAAAGGGCGATCGTCCGGCTGGCCCGATTTATTCATTACTTTGCCGTCGAGCAAGGTACGAAGATGGCGAATAATAGTGTATGTTTAGAAAAACATTTTCCCTACTATCAAATTGCTCGCAGTATTGGAATTACTTACGAAGAATGCGTGCGGTTGTTTAAGAAACTCAAGCCGTTTGTATCCTACAGTCGAGGCGGTAAAATTATTGTATTGGACTGGAAAAAATTGGAGGATATCGCCTCGGGAGATGAAATAGATTAAATGTTAAAATCCCAATTCTTGTAAGGGCGGGTTTCACAAACAATATTTGACTGCCACTCACTATCTATATAAACCCGCCCCCCACAACCCGTGAATCGGGGCGGGGCGGGTTTATCAGATTATTGATGTTCGGCAATTATGGTGGGTAAAACCCGCGCCTACCGAATAATGATGGCATTAATGAGGCTCGGAAAGTGTCAAGATAAATGCCAAATTTTGTTCAGCTTTCAAAGCGTGGAGGGCGCGGGCGGGCAGAAAAACAAACACCCCCGGTTCCAAGACAATATCTTTGCCTTCTAGAGTCAAAATCCCCTTTCCTTCGATGACATTAACTGTGGCATTGCGCGGCGAAGAGTGCTCGGAAACCTCGCTACCAGCAGCCAGACAAAGTAAATTGTACTGACAATTATTGTCTTTGATTAAAACTTTGCTCGACACTCCGGCGGCGGGATATTCAATTGCGTCTCGGAGTTGGATAGCTGAAGATTGTAGCGGTAAAAGAGTAGTAGTCATAGTTTTTGACAATTAATTTGGTCACAAGCCCCGAATTTATCAGTGGCTTCACTTTCTTCCCTCGTAAATCGAAAATCGATTGACTGGGTTAAGATTGTTTTTTGGCAGAGATAACGATGTAGCCTAAATCTTGTTGATAATGCTGGAAAACTCGACGCATTGCTAAGATACGATCGCGAATTTGCGATCGACTTAATATATTCCACACAATCCGCACAGTACCCACAACCCCTTCATCTTGCAGCATTCGCGGTAAGTTGAGGAGCCCCATCGCCCCGGTTTGACACTTTTCTACTTGCAAACCCGGGTTTTGGCAAACAGCAATCCAGCCAGACTCAGACAAAGGCGTTGAATTAGCCCGAGTCACTTCTGATAAAGCTTTGTGAATTTCAGATTCTCGGTTTCTAGCTAAAAGTTCGTGAGAGAGAAACTTGCCGCCTGGTTTTAAACGATCGCAAATTCCCGATACAATTTTAGCTTTCCCTGACGGCGACTGCATTGTCAGGATAGCTTCAGCCAAAACCCAATCAAACTGTTGGGAAATCCGATCCAAGTGAAAAATATCTCCTTCCACAATTTCCACTCGATCGCTCAAACCGGCTGCTGCAACATTAGCACGAGCCCGGGCCACACTCTCGGGATTTTTCTCAACTCCCACTACTTTTACACCAAAACGTTTAGCAAGGGCGATCGAACTATATCCAAAACTAGCAGCCAACTCCAAAACTGTCTCGCCCGGTTGAAAATCCGCCCATTCAAATAACTGTTCCGTAGCAAGTTTCCCCCCCGGCCTCAGCATTCTCTTACCCGCCGCGGCCAGAACTTCATGTCCGGGTGCAGTCTTAAAATTGAGAGCAGTATTGGTCATTAAATTGACCTCCTATTTAACCTTACTCTCAGTATGCCAAATTTTCCCAAATCTTTCTATGATCTAGCTCATATTCAAATTATCGTACGGTGCGTCAGCCTCGTCAATTTTTACAGTTGTAGATTTTAGATTTTAAATTTACTCTACAAATTTTAGATTTGAGATTTTAAATTTACTCCATAGATGAATCTGGGAGGTTGAACAATAGTCTAAAATTTTGGCTACTCACGACAAGAGTCGGGGGCTTGTATCCGTATGCAGGGGCGAGCAAAAGAATCAAAATCCCAGCCAGCAAGTTTTCGAGGATGTCGAGGAACCCAAAAGGAATTGCCAGGAATTGCCGCGCCACTAATACCCAGCAGTTGCATCAAATCCGCTGCCTTGAATGACGGGGTGGCGATGAATGACGCGATCGGCAATAATTGATTTATAATCAAGATATCTACTCCACCCCAATAATACCGAATCATGCTCGCAGAAGCAAACGCGACACTTTTGCCTAGTCTAATTACTGTTTCAGCATTAATTCTCTACTTCGTTGTTACAATCAACGTCGGTAGAGCTAGATTCAAACACAAAGTTTCTCCCCCGCAGATGACAGGAAACCCAGACTTTGAGCGAGTGGTGCGAGTTCAGCAAAATACCTTAGAGCAAATGATTCTCTTTTTGCCCTCGCTGTGGCTGTTCTCGCAATTTATCAGCCCAATTTGGGGCGCTGGTATCGGCGCAGTTTGGATAGTTGGACGCATTTTGTTTGCTTGGGGTTACTATCAAGCTGCCGAAAAAAGAGCGGCAGGATTTGGCATTAGTATCTTAGCTACTTTAGCTTTGCTTGGGGGTTCATTAACAGGCATAATTATGTCGCTGCTGAAGGTTTGAGCCTAGCTTCCGATCGACATAATTGTTGGTTTTTCTACTCGTTTCCCGGCTCTCCCTGGAAACGCAGATCGGGAGGCTCAGCCTCCAATTTTCCTGCTGAAAAAACCAGGCTGAGGCTGTAGGCAGAGGTTCCCAGGCAGAAAGAGCAACGGAAGCAGTTAAATGTAATAAATTTTAGGAGTCAATATGTCAGAAACCAACAAACCCGTATTTGAAATTAAGCCGAAACTTTTTCAGCAGCTTGTCGAGTGGCAAGAAAAACTTGAACGAGAAGATGAATTAGCAAGCGAGTCAGAAGACGAGAAACCAATTGAGGTAGAAAATCCTCCCGACAGTGATGAACAGCATTCTCAAACAGATAATTTATAGCTGGTGGCTAGCAGCATCTTTGGGATTTCCGGCTGCTGTCTCGGCTCAATCGCTGGCACCCAGCCAAATTCAGCAAGTCAATAGCGGTTTGTTTCGTTCTAACTCTCAAGATTTCTTTCAGCAAGGCTATCGCCAACTGGAAAGGGAAATCGCAACTTTGTTGCAAAAAAATGTCGCTTCCGAAGACCGGATTCTGGAGATTGATGAAAAATTGCTCTCTCAGCTTTGCAGCCAAGAATTTAAAATATCCTCGCGCACTTTTGACACACTAAGTGCTGCTACTATTGCTGATTTTAAGGCAAAATTAACAGATATTTGTAAGTCAAATTAAAATAAAAGCGAGGTACAAATCCAAGTTTTAGTGTTAATGGATAAAGAAGGAATGACCAAATTGAAACTAGCCATGCTGGAAGCGGAAACTGCCTCTCAATTGGCGGCGATAATTATTGATTACACTCATGAGGAAATGATGCTAGTTTTTCAGGCGCTAGAAGGGGAACAACAGGATAGGATTAAGGCTGTTTGGAAGAGTGTTAGTTAAAGTAGATTGGCGGAAATCAGAGGTTTTAATTTTTAACCGCAGATGTAAGCCGATAGACGCGGATGAACGCAGATTGAATTTTGTTAGTGTTCGCTGTGTATAAAAATCTTACTTTGTACACAGCGAACAATGACATATCTAAACTAGCGATTCGAGGCATAATTGGCGGAAATGATCGCCCCGTTGCTCGAAGTTTTGGTATTGATCGAAGCTAGCACAGGCTGGGGAAAGCAGCACTACTTTAGCATGATTTTGTTGGGCTAATTCTGCCGATCGCGGGATTGCTCGTTCCATTGTTTCGACAATTTCCCAAGCGTTGTAATTTGCTTGTTCGAGCCGCGAGGCAAAAAGACTCGCCGCATCCCCAATTAGCAGCACCGCAGCAGCTTTCGCCTTGATTGTATCAATCCATGCGCGATCGTCCCCTTCTTTGGCGTCGCCGCCCGCAATTAAAATCGCCGGTGCGCTCACAGAAGCCAACCCGACTTGGGCAGCGTCATAATTAGTAGCTTTGCTGTCGTTGATGAAATCTATGCCTTCCCAAGTGCAGATGTGTTCGAGGCGGTGCGAAACTCCGGGGAATTTAGCGATCGCCCGGGCGATCGCACTTTTATCTATCCCTGCCAAATTAGCCGCCGCTACCGCCATTAACAAATTCTGCAAATTGTGTTCTCCCACCATCCGCAAAGAATCAGCAGGCAGAATTTTCTCGCTTTGAGCTATTACCCAACCGTTTTCGATGTACGCTCCAAAAGTGCGATCGCCCAACAGTTCTTTTTCACCTTTGACACTCGTCCAACACGCATCCGGCCAAACGTCAACTCCTTGCTGCCGCAAATAAGGATCGTCGCCGTTGATTACTTGCAATTCAGACTTTTTCAGCAAATGCGCTTTAATGTTGTAGTAATTTTCCAAAGTTTTGTGGCGACTGAGATGATCCGGCGTCAAAGTCGTCAAAACTCCGATTCGCGGCGCTACAAACGGCGATGATTCTATCTGATAGCTGCTGATTTCTGCGATTACCCAATCCGGTTGTTTTTCGGCTAAAGCTAATTCACACGCAGCATAGCCAATATTACCGCAAGCGGGAGCGTAAAGCCCGGCCTCTGCAAAAATAGCAGCAATTAAAGCAGTAGTAGTAGTTTTGCCATTAGTGCCGGTAATTCCCACCCAAGGAGATTTGAGGTAACGCCACGCGAGAGCCATTTCTCCGATTGTTTCAATGCCTAACTCTCTGGCGCGCACTAATGCTGGACTGTCCCAGGGAACGCCCGGACTTACTACTATTAATTCTATAGATTCGACTGGTTCAAAAGATTTACCTAACTCCACATGAATTCCTTCGTTAGCGAATTCCTGTTGCTGTTCGAGCAAATTGGGGGAAGATGAGCGATCGCTCAGCGTTACTTCCCATCCTTCGCGTTTTAGCAGTCTGGCGGCGGCAATTCCTGATTTTCCTAGTCCAATGATATGAGCTATCGGCATAAGCTGTGTGTGTGATGGAGCGAACTTCCCTGGTTTTATAAGTTTATATCTTAACCTTGAATTGGTTGTTGACTATTGGCCATTTTGCTTATTTTTTAAGAGAGCGATCGAACTCTGCTGATACTCGCGCGGTATCGCAAAAATTCTAATAGATTTACTCGTTTTATTGGTAAGCTTGAATGTTATTTTGATCGAGAGTTTTAAGAAGTAAGTTTCTCAAGTTGGTTTGCCTACAGGCCCGCCCGTTGCCTCCCAAGGCCCGCCAAGGGTTGAAAACCCCTGTCTAACAGCTAAAGTCAGTTAAAACTGAGATATGGCACCATTGTCAGCAACAGACAAGATGCCTGTTCCACAATGAAATTCATCTCTTGTGGAACAGGCATCTTGCCTGTTCTTGACGGTGCAAGATGTGAGTTTTAACTGACTGAAAAGTCTAGTATGTGTGGGTTTCAGTCCTCTTAAGAGGACTTTCGCTTTGAGACGGGGGTTTCAACCCCCGGCGGACTGAAGCGGAGGTTTTCAACCCCCGGCGGACTCAAATCTTGTCAATTCTAACTTTTCACGATCGCCCCAAAGTCAGCCAACACCCGGGCGTGATTCCGCAGCAAACCCAGTAAATTCAACCGATTCTGCTTAATTTCGGGGTCGGGGTCCATCACCAACACGCTTTCTGGCCCGTCGAAAAAGTTGCTGACAGTCGGAGCAATTTCCGTCAAACTATCTACTAACTGCTGGTAATTCCGAGTTTGTTTGGATAGCAGCGTTTGCGGCACTAACTGCACCACTGCATCGTAAAAAGCTTGTTCAGACGACTTTTGAAATAAATCTGGTTTCACAGCCGTTTTCGGTTCCAATTCTACTTTATCCAAATCACCTTGAGCCGCCAAACGAGTTGAACGGTTGACTGTTTCGTAAATTAGATCCAAAGTCTGGTTATTGCGGATTTGTTGTAAGAAAAGCGCTCTTTCCCGTGCGTCCAACAAATCTCTCAATGCTCGTTCAGTATATTCTGGGTCGTTTTCTCCCAAAACGGCATTTACCAAATCGTAATCTACATTTTTTTCTTCTTGCAACAAAGTCCGAATTCTTTGCAAGAAAAACTCGTATAACTGATCCAGCAACTCCGTCGGTGTTTCCGGGCGCGCTGCGGTAAATTCGGCAACAACTTCTGCGAGCAACTGGTGCAAATTAATTGGCAACTGAGCCGCCCAAATAATGTTAGTTATTGCATTAGCGGCGCGGCGCAAAGCGAAGGGGTCGGATGAACCAGTCGGCAACATTCCCAAGCCGAAGATGCTGACTAAAGTATCTAATTTGTCGGCTATTCCGACAACTTGACCTGTGAGAGTTTGCGGCAAATTGTCGCCCGCACCTTTGGGCAAATAATGTTCAAAAATCGCTGTAGCTACTTCTTCCGATTCGCCACTTGCTAAGGCGTATTTCTGCCCCATTATTCCTTGCATTTCTGGAAGTTCGTAAACCATTTGGGTTACGAGGTCGGCTTTACAAAGTAAGGCTGCTCTTGCTATGTAAGCTTGTTCTTCGTCTGTGATTTGCAGTTGAGTGGCGATGAGGCTGGCAATTTTGCACAGACGATCGACTTTTGCCCGCACTGTCCCCAAATCTTCCTGGAAAGTAACTGTTGCCAACTTGGGCAAATAATCCTCTAGAGGCTTTACCAAGTCTGCTTTGTAGAAAAACTGACCGTCTGCCAATCTCGCCCGCACTACTCGCTCGTTACCTGCTGCAATAATCGCCGCTTTAGCCGGGTCGCCGTTGGAAATTGTAATGAAATAGGGCAGAAGTTCGGGATAATCCGGGCTTTTGAGAATTGGAAAATACCGCTGGTTTGTGACAATAATTGTAGTAATTACTTCCGGCGGCAATATCAAAAATTCGTCGTCAAATTTCCCGACAACTGCGTTCGGCCATTCTACTAAGTCGGTGACTTCTTCTAACAAATCTTCGGTAATGTCGGCGTAACCGCCTTGTTTTGTTGCTGCGGCTTCTACTTGTGCTTTAATTTGATTTTTGCGCTGGGTTCGATCGACCTCCACGCAAGCAGCCCGCAGACACTCGACAAAATCCTCGGCTTGGGGAATCGAGACCCCTCCCGCCTCCCCCTTGCCAAGGGGGGGTGTAGGGGGGGTGTATAACACCCGGTGTCCTTGGGAAATTCGATCGCTCTTGACCGTATCCGAACCGCTCACCAATGTAATTGGCAGTACAGTATCATCCAACAAAGCCACCATCCATCGAATTGGGCGCGGAAACTTCAAATCTCCGTCGGCCCACCGCATAAATCTTTTGCCTTCTAACTTATTAATCCACTGCGGCACAAGTTCTGCCAAAATATCCGCTGTCATCCGCCCCGGAATCTTTTTGAGCACAAAAACAAAATCGCCTTTATCGGTAGCGCGAACTTCCAAAGCCTCAATTTCTACGCCCTGCTTTTTCGCAAAACCTTCCGCTGCTTTCGTCGGTTTGCCATCTTTAAAAGCCGAACTCGCGGGTGGCCCTTTTACCTCTTCTTCTCTATCTAATTGCTGAACTGGCAGCCCTTTCACGAGAACGGCCAAACGCCTCGGAGTAGCGTATACATTAATAGAGTCATTTGTCAAGGATTCTTCTGCCAGCGTTGCAGGTACATGTCGCTGCCACTGCTGGGCGCTGCTTGCGACAAAAGATGCGGGCAATTCTTCTGTACCGAGTTCTAATAAAAAGTTAGGCATATCGCACCGTAATGGAATTTTGTTTAGGGTAATTTAAGGTAATTTATCCGATCGCGCGGTCGTATATCTGAAAAATACTCAAAAATCCAGGATACCACGTAAAATCGGGGGTGAAAGACAATATTCTCGACACCCCATGACCTTGGCGGAAAGACTAGGACAAGATTGGAAGTCTCGACTCGAACAAGATTGCCCGCAGGAGAGTTCTAGCACTCGCGAGAGTGTTGTCCGCTGGCTGTTGGGAGACAAGCCCGAAAGATTTGACACTCTTAGCCCAACTCAATTGTCTGTCGCCTCTGGGGCGATCGACTTTTTATATCGAATTTTGCTTTCTCGCTATCTGGGAGTACCGCCAGAAAAAGCTTACCGCAACTTGATCGGGCGGCTCGGCGGCTTAGTTGTACTCCGGCAAAAAATCCAAGCGTGGGTTTCCCTGAGTCGCGACAGACAGCGGAGTGCGGTGGAGGTACTGCAAGAAGTGATCCAGGAAATGCTCAATTCCGATCGCTACCTGCAGCAGCAAGTCGCCTGGATTGCCGAATGCACCTCAGACAGACGCCTGCGAAATGCTTTGCTACTAGCGAGCACAGAAGAATACTGCTTGCGGCCGATCCGCAACCAGCCGCTGCTGGTGTACCGTTTTGTCAACTACTTGCGGCGTGCCCAGCGGGGCGGGTTGACGCAAGTGCCTGCGGGAGACTGGGTGCGGCTGGTGTCGGAACAGGTTCTACCCGACGATACAGACGAACCGCTCAGCCTGCTAGACGAACAGGCATTGTCCGAGTATCGAGAAAATCAAGCTTGGGAAGAGCAGCAAACTCAGCGGCAGATTGTCCAACAAGAATTTGAGAATTACTTGGCCGCTGAAGTCGATCCGCTGGCTTCCCGGTGGCTGCAGCTTTACCTGCAAGGCCGTTCCCAAGAGGCAATTGCCGAGGAGTTGAAGGTTCCGATCAAGCAAATTTACCGCTTGCGAGAAAAAGTTAGTTACCACGCGATTCGGGTTTTTGCGGTCAAACAAGCACCGGAATTAGTCGCCAACTGGCTGGAAACTTCGCTCCAAGAACACAGTTTGGGCTTGACTCCCGCTCAGTGGCAGCAATATTTACAAGACCTCACACCGGTGCAGCGGCAGTTGGTAGAATCGCTGAAAGCAGGGAAAAGTGTAGAGACGATCGCATCTGAATTAAAGTTGAAAACCAATCAAGTCATCGGCGAGTGGAGCAAACTCTATTTAGCAGCTCAATCCCTCCGCAACGAGTAGATTGGTAATGGGTGGCGGGCAATTGCTAATTGTTAATTGGCGGTAGCATTTTTCAGAATCCGCGCTACAAATCAATTCCCCAACAGCCACAGAGTGCTGCGAGTTTCGCTGTGGAAAACCGGGCGATGCCCCTTGTATCAAATCAGGTTAGATCGATCGGGATGTTGTAGCGCTGCCGTGACGATCGCGCTCCGAGACGATCGCAGTCAACTCTCTGAGGTAAGATACTAGCAGCACGATCGACTTTTCAGGATTTTTTAACCAATCCCAAATTCAGCGCTTGCCCGTAAATCATCCGTTGTGGTGCATCTATAATACTTGTGCATTAAAGACATAATTCTATTGTTGCCAGCCACGGGCATCAATCTCGGGCGATCGGTGATAGTGGGTCTAGACTGCGCTAGTCATCCTCTAGTTCTCAATCTTTAGGTAGAATTTGAGGCTGCAATACAGAAGAGAGAAAATTCTGGGACTAAGAATTTTTCTTTAATAAAAGCTTCCGGTTGTTAGGCCCATTCCTCCGTCAGGGAAGTTGCAGCGTTTAATTTTATCGCATCAGGTTGGTGCGTCGCGCTCGATCGCGCTTCCAACTACAAAGCAGCTAATGGTACATACATCTTCAACAGACTCGGCAGCTACAATGGACTCCGATCGAATATTTCACCTAATCGATACAGTTGTCCCCTTTGAAGCTTGCCTTTACTATCAAGTTTTGCCTTTATCTCTAGAAGGTAATCTGTTTAAATTGGGCGTAGTCGATGCCCAAGATGACTCCGCCTTAGACTACGTGCAGCGGATTTTAGCTTACATGAATTGCTCAGTTACAACTGAGCAAATTACCTCAGAAACTCAGCGCTCGATGCTCTCAGCTTACTTGCTCCACGGGAGCCAGCTCAAAGTACCCAGCCAGACAGAAACCGCCGCAGCCCCAACACCCAAAAATCCCGCATCAGCAACTCCAGGCCCCAATGCAGAAACGCTGCTGTCTGTGCCAGAACCCTCGATGCCCGAGCCTGAGCGGTTTAAACCTGCTGGCGCTGAGGTTCTCCCGACACCGACACAGCTATCGGTTTTGAATGTCGAGGCTTTGCACTTGTCAAGCCAAGTGGAAGTTTTGACAACTTTGCCCGCGTCCCAACTCCTACAAGAATTGCTCGGTAGAGTGCTGCGAGAGGGTATCGGCCGCCTGTTTTTTGAGCGGCACCAGTCCCACGGTCGCATTCTTTGGAGTCAAGATGGCGTTTTGAAATCGATGCTCGAAGGTATCGATATCGTCCTTTTCCAAGAGGTCATCGACGAGTTGAAGCGGCTGACAGATATGCCTGTTTGCCCGGTGGAACAGCCCAAACAAGTCGAAGTTGAGCGCATATATCAAAACACTCATTTGCTGTTGCGCTTGCGGGTAATGACGGTGGGTGGCAAGGAAGAAGCCACCCTGCAAGTTTTGCGGGGGGCAGCTTTGAGGTTTTACCAGCAGCAGCAGTTGTCTACTTTGAGTCGGGACGCACTGCGGCTGGCCGAAGAATTGCAGCGGAAAGTGAATCAAATTCGCGATCGAACTCGGCTTTCTCCTGTGCATTTAGACGGGTTGCCCGCTTTGGAACAGGTGATTAGAAATGTTGACGACCAAATTGAAGCTTTGCTGCACGAACAGAATCCCGAGCAGCCCTAATCAGCCATAGATCGCTGTTTTGAATTTTTTTTAACTCACATCAAGGCCGGTCAAATAATAATAATTATGTTTGTAGTGAGGACTAAAGTCCAAGCGAGTTTTATGATAGCTCAAGTCTTCACTACAAACCAATTTGATGGCAGTTCTGCGAGGTGACAGAATATTATACCAGTTCCCAAAAAGAATGCAATTGTATGCCCGTGTTCTAAACCCTGGTACTCATCAGTTATTCCCAATCTAAAATCTAAAACCTAAAATCTAAAATGGTATTAGCCGTGCTCGAAAACATCCTTGTACTGCAATAAATCCAGACTCACAAAAACGGGCAAACACTGAAAACATTGCTGTGCAATTTCCCAGCGTTCTTCTCGTTGCAACATAGCAGTCAACTTTTGTTTAGCGCTCAGCAAATAGCGGACATCGTTAGCAGCGTAGCTGAGTTGCTCGTCTGAAAGATGCTCAGAATTTCCCCAGTCAGAACTTTGAGAAGTTTTGTTGAGTTCTACTTTTTCCAATTCTTGGATTAAATCTTTAAGTCCGTGTTTGTGGGTGTAAGTTCTGGCAAGTTTGCTGGCTATTTTTGTGCAGAAAACAGGTGCAATGTCAATACTTAAATTGTAACGCATTGTTGCCAGATCGAAGCGCGCAAAGTGAAATACCTTCTCAATATTTTCAGATTCCATTAGCTTTTTTAAATTCGGGGCCGCAGTCTGGCCTTTAGCAATCCGCACGGCCGCAACTATACCTTGCGGATCGCACAACTGAACCAAACACAAGCGATCGCGCCACGGTAGCAAGCCCATTGTTTCCGTATCAACCGCGATCGCCGGCGCAGTCAAATAATAAGATAAGAGAGAATCGGGAATATCACCATCGCACACTTGAAAATCTGCAAATTCCATTATTGGTAACTGTTGACTGTTGACTGTTGACTGTTGACTGTTGACTGCCTTCTTCCCTCTTCCTTCTTCCTTCTTCCTTTTTCCTTCAAATTACCGACTGCGAACAAAAAGCTGAGTAAAATAATACTCGCCTTTGGCATTTTTTGCAACCCCAATACCGGTCACATTAAACTGACCTTCCATATTTTTGCGGTGGCCGTCACTTTTAATCCAACCCTCAACAGCATTGCGTACCGGCTCGTTGTAGCCAAAATTGTAAGCAAGATTTTCAGCTACACTTTTATAAGGAATCGTAATTGCTTCCGCCCGCCCTTCAAATCCATCGTGGCTGAAACTGACTTTACCGTTAGCCATATTTTCGCTGTGAATTCTTGCTATCTGACTGAGTCGCGGATCGATACTCAGCGGTGGCAACTTTTTAGATGCTCGGTATTCATTGATCTGTTGGTTAACCGCTTTTTCTAACTCAGTAATAGCACTCGAAGCAACATTAGTATTCATGGGAGTTTGTGGCAGCGATCGCGTAGGAAGGAAGGTGTCACACTTAGGTAGGATTGTCAACAATCCCAAGCACATCAAAATCAAACCTTTGGACATGAAATCACACGAGAAATAAAGTTAATTGTTACCAATTCCTACAGAGCGATCGCCCCACATTCCGCTAACCTAGATATTCAGAACCTTCGCTACAGTGTTCACGTCTTTATCGCCACGTCCCGAACAGTTCAGCACAATGCGGGGATTGCCTGTTAGCTGCGGGCACAGAGTCTCCAAATAGGCGATCGCATGAGAAGTTTCCAAAGCTGGAATAATCCCCTCCAACTGCGAAAGCCGCTGAAATGCTTCCAGCGCTTCTGCATCAGTTACGCTATAATATTCAGCTCGACCCGCATCCTTCAAATAACTGTGTTCCGGCCCCACACCCGGATAATCCAAACCGGCACTAATCGAATGTGGCTCGATTACTTGACCTTCATTATCTTGCAGCAAATAACTCATCGCCCCGTGCAGGACTCCCACACTTCCCTTAGTCAAAGTAGCAGCGTGTTTATCAGTTTCCACGCCTTCGCCCGCTGCTTCAATACCGATCAATCTGACAGTTTCTTCCCCCACAAACTCGTGGAAAAGACCCATTGCATTAGAACCGCCGCCGACGCAAGCTAATAAAATATCCGGCAAACCACCCCACTTTTCTTGACACTGAGCGCGGGTTTCTTGACCGATTATCGCATGGAAATCGCGCACCATCATCGGGTAAGGATGGGGGCCCGCTACGGAACCGAGAATGTAATGAGTTGTTTCGACATTTGTCACCCAGTCGCGAATCGCTTCGGAAGTCGCATCTTTGAGCGTTCCCGTACCCGCAGCCACCGGCCGCACTTCTGCTCCCATCAAGCGCATTCTAAACACATTTAAAGCCTGTCTTTCCATGTCGTGAACGCCCATGTAGACAACGCATTCTATACCAAAACGAGCGCAAACTGTAGCAGTAGCAACGCCGTGTTGACCGGCACCAGTTTCAGCAATTACCCGCTTTTTGCCCATGCGTTTTGCAAGCAATGCTTGAGCTAAAGCGTTGTTGATTTTGTGAGCTCCCGTGTGGTTTAAATCTTCGCGTTTGAGGTAAATTTGCGGGCCAGTTCCGTCTGCTTTAGCGTAGTGCTCGGTGAGGCGTTCCGCGAAATACAAAGGGCTGGGGCGGCCGACATAATCTTTGAGCAATTGTTGGAGTTGCTGTTGAAATTCCGGTTCGCTGCTGTATTTGTGGAAAGCGGCTTCTAGTTCAAATAAAGCCGGCATCAGGGTTTCGGGGACGTATTTGCCGCCGAATTGGCCAAATCTGCCGAGGGAGTCGGGGCGTTGGGCGCTGGTTTCGGAAGTGAGATGCAGGGGGGTGACAGTCACAAACTTGTGGGGATAATGGGACAGATTTCATTATATCGAGTCGATGGGGCTGTGGGCGATCGGGTGTGCAAATCGCTGAAAGGTCGATTCGGTCGTTTTCGATGGTCTCCAAAATTGAGTATTTGAATAAAATTTATGCTTTATACGTGTTTATACGGAATGGGTATATTCAGGAGTGAATATATTCAGTAGTGAAGTTAAGTCCATGTTTATCTCAAACATGAAATACAACATACAACTAAGTAAGGAAAAATCATGAACTCTATTTCTATTCTGCTTCAAGAAGGCTCACAAGGCACCGAAGTCACCAAGCTACAAGAAGGTTGGAAAAAATTAAATTTTTATGCAGGTATCATTGATGGTATTTTTGGATCAAAAACTAAGCAAGCTGTCATCAATTTCCAAAAGTCCCAACAACTGGTTCCCGACGGCATTGTCGGCGATAAAACTTGGGCTCAAGTAAATGCAGCGAACAATCCACGTTTTAATTTTCAGGTGGTTAACGTACAAGAATTCATCTCTTCTGAACGCATTACAGCGACTAATCCAAAAGCCGTAGCGGCACAATTGTTTAGGGGGTTAGAAGATGAAGAAGGAAGAAGTTATGAAGAGATTTCAATTACATATTCCAGAGAAGGAACATCTGTAATTTTATACACCCGAATAGGTCTAGCTGACGATTCAGCCCGTGCACTACGACACCGCGTTGAATTAAAACGCAACCAAAATAAATGGGGAATTATTTGGGTCGGACGGCAATTTCAGTGTCAACCAGGTCGAGGACATCAAGAGTGGTCGGGCATTATTTGCTCCTAATCGGGTTTTATTCCCTCGATATATAGAAACGCTTCAATCAGTGCCAACGTTTCTATAAAGGTATCGGGTTTATCCCCACTTACTGGTGAAATTAATTGATTAGAACCCCGACAACTTCTGCGAAGTCGGGGTTCTTTGCTTGCGCCCGATCGCACTTAACCAACTAAAATTAAATTCCCCACCCATCTCAAACCCGCGCTTCAACAGAATTATCCATCTCCCTCTTCTCTTCCTGGAGGCCCTCAGCGGTTCACTCCTCCAGAAACAACAGTAAACGATATAATTCAATTGAAACCGGGGAATGTGCGATCGCCCTGATAGCCCGCCAGGGAATGAATTCCCTGTCGAGAGAGCTAAAGTCAGTTAAAACTGACTGCTAATATCAAGTACAATCTATGTACAACCAACCGCAAATCTCAGAGATTATATTCCCTGAAAACTCACCTAAATCAACCATTCTCAAACACATTCTACAGTCCTCTGAAGAGGACTTTAGCTCTCTCGGCAGGGAATTCATTCCCTGCCGGACTGCCGGGCCCATGCGCTACCAGGCATAACTCCCAAATACCAAACTACTATGAGTACATCAAAACCCAAAAACTCCAATACAAATAACCAATCAGGAAAACGAATTGTTTACTCCGAATTTGGCAATATTGACAACTCTGCGGCCCTCCAACGAGGAATACAAGAAATTCCCCCAAATCAACAAAATCTCAAAATCGAAGCATCCCGAAAAGGACGCGGCGGCAAAACAGTTACAGTCATCAGCGGATTCCAGGAAAAACCCGAAACATTAGCAGCTTTGACAAAGCAGCTAAAAGCGCAATGCGGTACTGGCGGAACAGTCAAAGAAAATGAAATCGAAATTCAAGGCGAACACAAGCAAAAACTGCTAGAAATTCTCACAAAGTTAGGCTACAAAGCTAAAATTAGTGGAGGGTAAATTAGTCAAGACTCATCAGTGAATAGGCGGGGCGGGTTTATGATATACTTAGTTTAAAACATAGATGGTTGGTAAAACCCGCCCCTACATCGCGCAAATTATACGATCGCGAATCAACCAGAAATGATATTACCAATTACCGCCAATTTTTAATGTACACTCGACCTTTAGCTCGTTTAATCGAACAATTGCAGCGCTTGCCAGGAGTCGGCCCAAAAACAGCCCAGCGGCTCGCTTTACATATTTTGAAGCGACCGGAAGAAGAAGTGCAAGCCCTAGCTAAATCTTTGATTGATGCCAAACAGCAAGTAGGTTTCTGTCAAGTATGCTTTCACTTATCTGCTGACCCTGTTTGCGAAATTTGCCGCAATACAAACCGCGACAGTCATACCCTTTGTGTAGTATCAGAATCCCGCGATGTAATCGCTTTAGAAAAAACGCGGGAATACATGGGTAAATATCACGTTGTTGGTGGCGTTATCTCGCCGATGGATGGAATTGGCCCGGAACAATTGAACATTCAACCATTAGTCCGGCGCGTCAGTCAGCAAAAGATTAAGGAAGTAATTATTGCTATTAGTCCCAGCGTGGAAGGCGAAACTACTACTCTTTATATCGGTCACTTATTAAAACCTTTTACCCTAGTGACGCGCATAGCTTTTGGTTTGCCGATGGGGGGAGATTTGGAATATGCCGATGAAGTAACATTAGCTCGCGCTTTGGAAGGAAGGAGGGAGTTGGATTAGTTGAAAACGGGTGATGGCTGATTTAAAAATAAGAGAAACGAACCGCGAAGACGCCAAGGGCACGAAGGAAGAGAAGAGAGGATGAAGACTTTACAATTGATGCGACGAGAGCTATATCCTAAGCTTCTGCGATTGCTTCGCTGAGGCTCGCAATGACAAAATTGTAAGATATGAAACCCGCGTCGGCGGGTTTTGTCTGTGTAGCGACAGGTTTCAACCTGTCGGGTATTTGGTATTTGGTATTTGGTCTTGAGTTTCCTTGTTCCCTGTCGTCACTGCCGCGAAAGGGTAAACTGGACAAAGTTACCGAGAGTAAAAAATCATGACCAAATTCGATCGACCTTTAAGCTACCCCACAACCCGCAAAATCGACCAAACAGACGACTACCACGGCGTCAAAGTACCTGACCCCTACAGGTGGCTGGAAAATCCTGACTCAGAGGAAACCCAAGCTTGGGTGGAAGCCCAAAACGCAGTCACTTTTGCCTACCTCAACGAAATTCCGGCGCGGGAAAAAATTAAACAGCGCCTGACTCAACTTTGGGATTACGAGAAATACGGGATACCTTTCAAAGAAGGCGATCGCTATTTCTACTACAAGAATGACGGTCTGCAAAATCAATCCGTACTCTACACTTTAACCTCCCTCGACGGCGAACCCAAAGTATTAATTGACCCTAACACTCTCTCAGAAGACGGAACTGTTGCTTTGGGTGGGATAGCTATCAGCGAAGACGGCAAATACATGGCGTACGGTTTGTCAACTTCCGGTTCCGACTGGCAGGAATGGAAAGTCCGCGAGGTGGCAACCGGCGAAGATTTATCAGACCATTTAAAGTGGATTAAATTCTCAGGAGCCTCCTGGACTCACGACGGCAAAGGCTTTTTTTATAGTCGCTACGACGAACCCAACGAAAAAAGCAAGCACGAAGACGTTAACTATTACCAAAAACTGTTTTACCACCAAATCGGCACGCCCCAATCTGAAGATGTATTAATCTACGAGCGACCCGACCAAAAAGAGTGGGGATTTAGCGGCGGCGTCACCGAAGATGGTCAATACTTGATTATCTCAGTTTGGCAAGGAACTGAAACCAAAAACTTGATTTTCTACAAGGATTTAACTGCGCCGGAATCAGCCGTTGTAGAACTGATTAGCGAATTCGAGGCTGAGTACAGTTTCATCGACAATGAGGGCTCTATTTTCTGGTTTCAAACAAACTTGAATGCACCGTTGGGCCGCGTAATTGCGATCGACACCAACAACCCACCTCCTTCATCCCTCGCTTGTGATGAAACCCCCCCGTCGCCCAGGGAGGGGGGGTTTACAGAAATTATCCCCGAAGCTGCAGAAACTCTCGAAGGCATAGGCCTCCTGAACAATCAATTTGTCGCTTCCTACTTGAAAGACGCCTACACTCAGATTAAAATTTTCAGTTTAGACGGCTCTTTCGTGCGAGAAGTTGCCTTGCCCGGAATCGGTTCAGCGGGAGGATTCGGCGGCAAGCGGGACGACACCGAAACTTTTTATGCTTACACCAGTTTTACTGCACCAAACACCATTTATCGCTACAATATGGTGACAGATGAAAGTACGATTTATCGGCAGCCCAAGGTCGATTTTAATCCCGACGATTACGAGACAAAACAAGTATTTTACCCGAGCAAAGACGGTACGCAAGTACCCATGTTTATTACCCACAAGAAAGGCTTGCAGTTGGATGGCAATAACCCCACCTACCTTTACGGCTACGGTGGTTTTGGCATCTCGCTAACTCCGAGTTTTTCTGTTAGCAATGTCGTGTGGCTGGAGATGGGTGGAGTTTATGCGATCGCCTGTTTGCGGGGAGGTGGCGAGTACGGCGAATCCTGGCACCAAGCAGGCACAAAGTTGAATAAGCAGAACGTGTTTGACGACTTTATCAGCGCCGCTGAATGGTTGATCGAAAACAAGTACACCAAACCGGCTAAATTGGCGATCGCAGGGGGTAGCAACGGCGGTTTATTAGTAGGGGCTTGCATGACTCAGCGGCCGGAATTGTTCGGTGCAGCCCTGCCGGCAGTCGGCGTCATGGATATGTTGCGCTTTCACAAGTTTACCATTGGTTGGGCCTGGACTTCTGAATACGGTTCGCCGGAAAACCCCGAAGAATTTTCCACAATTCACGGCTATTCTCCGTTGCACAACCTCAAACCGGGAACGGCTTATCCGGCGACAATGATTACAACTGCCGATCACGACGATCGAGTAGTTCCGGCCCACAGTTTCAAGTTTGCTTCTGCCTTGCAAGAAACCCACGCGGGAGAAAAACCCGTGTTAATTCGCATTGAAACTAAAGCGGGACACGGTGCCGGCAAACCCACTGCGAAAATCATTGAAGAATTGGCAGATGAATGGGCTTTTTTAGTGCGGGAACTGGATATTAACTAACGTTTAAAAAGCGCGGAATTGGGGGTGGCTGAGTCCGAGAAAGTGCGATCGTGCCACCCTCAATTTTTCCGCCTCTCCCGTAGGGTACGCACGCACCACAAAGCACCTCACCGTAGTATTTGAAAGAATTTTTTGGGCAAATCTCGCGTTCCATTCTCAAATCCTGCGATCGCTTCACTACTTTTGGCTGACGCCACCCGAAATTTTAAATCATATATTAGTGCAACTTGTCAACTCGTAGCTCGTGTTAACTTGCCTTACGATCTGTTAATTTTTGTATGCTTTAGTGGTTGTTAGGATTTTTTTTATAAATTATTAATATAACTCAATTTGGCGGCAATGTCAATGACCCCCAGTAGTAAATCCAGTAGTAAATCGAATCTAAAATTTAAAATTTTCCACTTCTCGGAAACCAATTTTTTAAGTTGACTTTAAGTTGACTTACGGTGAAGATTAAACAAAAAATTATACCTACAACCGTACTTAGAACCCTCGCGTTACCGCAATCATTGCCTTTTTTTCAGCAAGCCGTCAATAATGGGCGATCGAAATCTCTCTGTTGTGGCATAGCCTCTTCTCAAATAAAAAGGCTTGGCTGGCGCACTCAAAGCCCGAAAACGCTTGCGTAGAAGTTGCGGTGATTTGTCGCCCTAGCCACCCGCTGCAGCCCCCGTTCTACTCTTTCCTAAAATCTCAACCCAAAAAATACGTAAGTAATAAATTATTTATATAGAAATAATTTATTGAAAATTTATATTATGGTGTTTATGGAATTTTATCAAGGTGGGTAAGTTAAAACTAATAACTCAATCAGGGCATAAAGAAAATGATCTCCAATCAGCGGCATTTTTCAGCCGTAAAAATACCTAAATCTACCCATCTTGCCACTAAGAACAACTTTTTTTTAACAAAAGCAAGCTCTACAGCAGCAGCAGAAGCCAAAAAATCTCTAGTAATTGTTGACTCCCGAGTTGAAAACTACCAGCAATTGATCGGTGGTATTAAAGCAGGAACGGAAGTATTTGTACTCAATCCTACTAGGGAGGCGATCGAGCAAATCACCGAAATTCTGGGTCAGCGCAGCAGCATCACCAGCCTGCACATAGTTTCTCACGGCCGAGAAGCAGCAGTAGAAATCGGCTCAACAGAACTTAATATTGATAATCTAGAAACCTACAGCAGCCAATTACAGCAGTGGGGAAAAGCCCTTAGCGAATCCGGCAGCATTCTACTTTACGGCTGTAACATAGCAGCCGGCGAATCCGGCCTTAAATTCATACAAAAAATCAGCGAATTAACCGGGGCAAATATTGCCGCTTCCCATAACCTAACAGGGAGTGCAGCATTAGGTGGCGACTGGGAATTAGAAATTACTACAGCACAAATAAATACCGAAATAGCCTTTGAAAAAGAAGTCCTAGAAGGCTACACATCAGTTCTGGCTACATTAGCGGCTGAAGAATTTAAAAATTCAACAGTAATCGGGCCTTGGATATATGGAATTTTTGGCGCATCCGCTCCACCAGGCTTAACGGCAGGTAGTACACAAAACCTCAGCGGCGTTATTCCCGCTTTAGGGACTGGCGATCCACGCGGAAGCGGTACTTTGAGATTAACATCAAATAATTTTGACGAAGCAGCTTTTGTTATCTACAACAACCCCATCTCCGCCACTGAGGGTCTGAGAGTTACCTTTGATTTCTTTGCCTATAACAGAGGTACTGTCGTCGATCAGCAGAATAACCTCCTTGGTGCGGATGGCATTAGTTTTTTCCTCATTGACGGAACAGCTACGCCCACACAAGCGGGAGGCTTTGGCGGCTCTCTCGGCTATGCTCAGAATAATAGGGGTGGAATCGTACCGGGTATTGTAGGAGGTTATTTAGGTGTCGGATTAGACGAGTTTGGCAATTATTCTGCTAGTCAATCAGGAGCGGGAGGGCGTGTAAATACAAATGCGGCTGCGCCGGGAGGGTTTCTAGCTGATGCAGTAGGACTTAGAGGCAGCCAAAGCACATCTTATAATTTTTTAACTAGCACTGTAGTTCCCGGTGGGATAGACAATAAAGATACAAGCATTCGCACTGAGGCTAAAAGAAGCGTCCAAGTTACCTTATTCCCGACGACTTCAGCAACACCTAACCGTCTGACAGTTGCCTTCGACTTGAACAGCAACGGCACATTTGATGCGGGCGAAACACTGCTCGACATACCAAATTTGGCAACTATAAACGGAGCAGTGCCACCTACTTTTAAATTTGGCTTTGCTGCTTCGACAGGGGGAAACACAAACATTCACGAAGTTAACAATGTCATCGTCCAAAGTATAGATGAGCCTGCACTCAAAGCCGACGTTTCCATTGTTAAAAAAGGCCCGCTTTATGCCATACCCAATAGCACCATTACCTATACGATTACCTCCACAAATAACGGGCCAAACAACGCCGAAAGCGTCCTGATTCAAGATCCGCTCCCAGAGGGCTTAACTTTCGTCAGCACTGACAACAACGGTAGTTTCAATCCCACAACGAGGACGGTCATCTGGCCGGCGATTCCGACTCTGGCTAACGGTGCTAGCGAAACCCGCACCATAACCGCAAGAGTTCCGGCAACAGTCGGCGCTTCCTTAACTAACAGTGCCTATAGCAGCTCCAGCACTTTCGACCCAGATCTAGCTAACAATAATAGTTCCCAACCCATCTCTCAAGTCTCAACTACAATTGTTGCTGCTCTTGCCGATGTTGTTACCACCAAAACCGGGACTACTACCGAAACTGTGGGTAGGACAGTCAGTTACACAATTTCCACAGTCAACAACGGCCCTAGCACAGCCGAAAACGTCATAATTACTGATAGCATTGTTCCCAATTTAACAATAGTTAGTCTATCCAGCGGTACTTACGATCCAATTACTGGCATTGTCACCTTCTCATCTGTTCCCAGCTTAGCCAGCGGTGCTCCTGCTGCGATTACCAATACAGTTAGTTTCATCGCACCCCCATCCGGCAGCGTCAGCAACACCGCCAGAAGTACCTCCAGTACCTATGACCCGACTTCAACCAACAATGACGGTAGTGCTCCGGGCGCTAAAGTCACAACCACTCTGACACCAGCACCAACTCCGACTCCCAACCAACCGCCAGTTGCCAACCCTGTCACCTCCAGCCTCGGGCCCAACAGCAGCCAGTTAGTCACGGGATTGGGAGGCAGCGACCCCGACTTCGACGGGTCGATCGCCTCTTATACCATCAACACCCTGCCGCCAGCGGCCCAAGGAATCCTGTTTTTAGGAGATCCAGCCAACGGCGGAGTAGCCGTGACACCGGGTCAAGTTTTGAC